>VGKM01000001.1 GCA_016867005.1 Candidatus Omnitrophota bacterium
GATTTTTGCAGACATCGCATCTTTGCTCAGGTCTTTGTAGAGCCTGCCGTTAAACACCAGGGACATGTCTTGTCTTTCTTCGGAAACAACGATGATCAGGGCATCGGTTTCTTCGCTTAAGCCCAGAGCAGCCCTGTGCCTTGTGCCGAAAATACGGCTGATTTCCTGGCTTTCTGACAGCGGGAAAAGGCAGCCGGCGGCGATCAGCCTGCCGTGCTGAATGATCAGCCCTCCGTCATGCAGTATGCTTTTTGGCGCAAAAATTGTCTGTATCAGGTCAGAGTTTATCTTGGCGTCAATTTGGACACCGCTTTCAATATACGAAGATAAAGGGTCGTTGTTTTCAATGACGATTAACGCCCCTATTTTCTGTTTGCTGAGCGATTCCGCCGCGTCCGTTATTTCATTTAATATATATTCGACTTCCTCTTCTTTGAGGTTCGGGATAAACAGGTGTTTCTGGCCTAATCGCGCCAGGCCCTGCCTGATTTCCGGGCTGAAAATCACAAGTAATGCTATGACCGAAATTGCAAATAGCTTTGTGAACAGCCAGTCCAGGACCTGAAAGTTCAATTTTTGGAACAGGAGAAACGCGATGATGATTATGATGATGCCGCGTAAGGCTTGTATTGCCCGTGTGCCTACAAAAAAAAGCATGATATAGTAAAGCACAAACCATAAGATCAGTATTTCAAAAACCGGCTTCCAGTATGCGGTCAACATATGGCGTTCACTCTTTCTGTAATTTTTAAGGCCTGCTTCACTTCTGCTACATCATGTACGCGCAAAATATTGGCCCCGTTTTCGGCTGCAATAATACAAGTGGCGATAGTGCCAAAGATCCTCTCCGAAGGAATTCTCTGCAGGATATTGCCGATAAACGATTTGCGCGAAGTACCTACCAATATAGGCAGGCCAAGCACTTTAAATTCCTTCAAGCGCCTGATTATCTCTAAATTGTTTTCAGTTGTCTTTCCAAAACCTATGCCCGGGTCGATTATTATCTTACTTTTAAGTATGCCGTAAGATAGCGCCTGGTTAACCGATCTATCCAGAAAATCAATGATTTCCTCAATCAATGAAACGTAGCGGGGGTTTTTCTGCATAGTCCTGGGATTACCCTTCATGTGCATAATAACGACACCGGCTTTATATCGCGCAATTACTTTCAGCATATCGGTGTTTTTTAATCCGGTAATATCGTTTATTATGCTTGCCCCGTTATCAAGGGCGATTTTTGCAACTTGTGGTTTAGATGTGTCAATTGATAATGGCGCTTTGATTTTTTTAGCCAGCAGTTTAACCGCGGGGACGACTCTTTTAATTTCCTCTTTTAAGGATACCGGCTTTGCTTGCGGCCTGGTTGACTCTCCTCCCATATCAATAATATCTGCCCCGTCAGAAATCATTTTCTGGGCGTGATCAACAATAGCTTCCAACGGCATATGGCTTATGGCCTGCGGCTGGTAGAGCCCGTCTCCGCTGAAAGAATCCGGGGTGAGATTTATAATTCCCATGATACGGGGCATCCCAGAATTTATTTTTAATCTATGCCGGCTCAGCCCCAGGTTAAATGAATCTTTCTGATAATTGGACAGAGAATTTGCTAGATCAAGCGAAATTTTATTTAATCCAAAGGGCTGATAGGATAGTTTTTGGCTTAACCTGTTGAATTGAGACATGTTTCCCATTAAAAGGCATCCGGTTGTCTTAGCCCTGCCCGTTAATGCATCTCTTGCTATAGCGGCATCAGCCCCGATTGATAATGTTTCCTGCTTCAGTATATTTGCCGCAATGTTTGACAACGAGTCAATCCTTATCAGAAATGTCAGCGCTTTAGGCGACATGATCTTTATGCCATAAGGGTCTACCTTGATATCCTGCATTACTTTTGAGATTTCGTTTCTGTTATTAAGTTGTAGGATGCGCATTTATATCCAGCAAACGCCTGATCTCTTCGCCGCTTAGGACTTCTTTTTCAAGCAATGTATCGGCAAGCAGCCTTAATTTTGCCTGGTTAGTTTTGATCAATTCCATTGCGCGGGAATAACAGGAATCAATGATACTTTTTACTTCTTCGTCGATTATCCTGGCTGTTTCTTCGCTGTAGTTTTTTTCTTCCACAATGTCCCTGCCTAAAAATATCGGGCCGTGGCTTTTTCCGAGTGTAATATTCCCCAGGCGCTGGCTCATGCCGAAATCGCACACCATCTGCCTTGCCATTAGAGTGGCTGTTTCAAGGTCGCGCCCGGCGCCGGTAGTAATATCTCCGAAATTTGATTCTTCCGATGCCCTTCCTCCTAAAGCGACGGTAATATCCCCGAGGATTTCCTGTTTCGAACGGTAATTTCTGTCTTCGGTGGGCGGAGTCAAAGTATAGCCGCCGGCCATTCCCCTGGGTATAATGGAAACTTTTGTAACGGGGTCAACCTCAGGCATTAATAATGACAATATGGCATGCCCGCTCTCATGAATTGCCGTGAGTTCTTTTTCACGCTTTGACATCACTTTGCTCTTTTTTTCAGGGCCCATCATGACCCGTTCTATGGATGATTCAAGGTCGGACTGTTCAACCGCTTCTTTATTTTTTCTTGCGGCTAAAAGGGCTGCTTCGTTGCATAAATTCGCCAGGTCCGCACCCGAAAATAACGAAGTGTGCTGGGCGATAATCTTCAGGTCTACGCTTGCAGCAAGTTTTATTTTTCTGGTGTGTACTTTTAAAATTGCTTCCCGCCCGGTAATATCAGGCAGGTTTACCACGATCACCCTGTCGAACCTCCCCGGCCTTAACAAAGCAGGGTCAAGCGTATCGGGACGGTTAGTGGCGGCAATTAATATGAGCCCCTGTTCGGAGGCAAAACCGTCCATTTCCACCAACAACTGATTGAGGGTCTGTTCCCTTTCGTCGTGGCCGCCGCCGATTCCCGAAAAACGCAGGCGTCCGACAGCGTCAATTTCATCAATGAAAATTATGGCGCCTCTTGAGGAAGTTTTTGCCGCCTTTCTTCCCTGTTCAAAGAGGTCTCGTACGCGCGAAGCGCCTACGCCAACAAACATTTCCACAAAATCAGAGCCGGATATGCTGAAAAACGGGGCGCCTGCCTCTCCTGCGACTGCCTTGGCTATCAGGGTTTTTCCGCACCCCGGAGGGCCGACTAATAAAACGCCTTTAGGGATTTTTCCGCCTAATTTTTGAAATTTTTTCGGGTCTTTCAGGAACTCAATTACTTCCTGTAATTCTTCGCGCGCCTCATCAACTCCGGCGACATCGTTAAAGGTGATTTTTTCTTTGCCTGATTCTTCGTGGATCTTAGGGCGGATCTTACCGAAGCTCATGACCCGGTTTCCCAGCTGTTCGCCTCGCGCTGCCATAAACCACCAGAATAAGATCAGTAAAAGTATGGGGCCTAGATTAAAAAGGAGCGCAGCCAGAAAAGTCCTCGCCGGTTTTACTTCAAAGGGGATCTCTTTCTCCTTTATTAATTTTAAGAGGTCCTGGTCATTATCCGGTATCAACAGGCGGAATTTAGAATTATCCTGAAACTCGCCAGAAAGCTCATTTTCTACTTTAACAAGGGATTTGATCTTTGCGGGGTCGTCTTTTAGTGTCTTGTAAAATTCGCTGTAGACCATCTCTTTCGGTACCCCGGTGACTGTAACATTCAATGAACTGAATAACAGGTAAAAGGCGAAAATTACCAGAAGCCACCCCCATGGGAAGCGGCTGAAATTGCGGTTTTTTTTCTGTTTGGGCTGTTTATTATGGTTTGCCATTTTTCTTCTCCACGAAATAAGTTTGAAATTTTATTATATACTTAACTCCATATAAAATCAAGTATTTATTGAAATCTTACCTTCGGCGGAATTTCAGGAAATTGCCTGATTTTAATGCGGAGATCCTCTTTGGCAGGTCAACAACAGAATTGCTGGGCCGGTTCTGGATCAGGTCTTCTAATTCTTTGATATGTTGCAGGTTTAACCTGCGCGTGTTGCCGCTTAATCGGGAAAGCACTGTTCTTAAAACCAGCCTTTGAATAGCAGGATGGAGTTTAGCCAGTTTCTTTAAATCAATGCTATTGTTAAAGCTCCGCGCAGCTTTTCGGGCCTGGCAATATAAATAATCATAATCCATAGAGGCAGTATCCGCCAGGTTATTCAGTATTTCTAACATATTAACATTGTATTCTTTCATTAATAAAGGCAATAATTTGTTCCTGATCTTATTCCTGAAGAACATTTCTTCTTTGTTTGTGGGATCTATCCTGGCGCTAATGTTTTTATTTCTGAGATATAATTCAATTTCCTTACGGCTGATTTCTAAAAGGGGCCTTATAAATACACACCCGCAAATTTTCCTTTTGGCCCAGATCCCTGACAGCCCATAAAGCCCGGTCCCGCGTATTAAGCGCATCAAAACTGTTTCTGCCTGGTCATTAAAGTTGTGCCCCAGGGCGATCTTATCGGCTTTTAGCTTACGGGATAATTTGCAGAGAAAATCGATTCTGGCGTTTCTGGCAGCTTCTTCCAGGGATCCTTTATTGGCAGATAGCGACGGATGAGCTTTGCAAATGATCGCCGGAAGTTTTAATTTTTCGGCTATTGATTTTACGAACAGGGCGTCGCTGGAAGAATCTTTTCTCAGGCCGTGGTCAAGGTGGGCAATATAGATTTTCAGGGAATATTCATTTTTAAGGCAGCAAAGCGCGTAGAGTAACGCCAATGAATCAGGCCCTCCGGAAACTCCGGCTAAGACGGCATCATTTTTCTGAATGAGGCCGTATTTTTTTACGGTAAATTTGAATTTTTGGATAAAAGGCATGAATTTATTTCGACTTTTTTTTCTTAAGCAGGGCAATAAGGCCGGAAAATATCAAGATTATGCAGACAGCTAAAGCAGCAATTGATTTTGGCCCGGTTATATCATTTACGGGTTTACGCATGATAATGTCAAAAGTAGAAATAAAGATTATCCCGAGAACGCCTATTGCAATTAATAATGGCCCATTCTTTTTCATTTTTCCTCCCATTGGTTAATAGAGAATATTGCGGGATATGTTGATTTCAACTGTATTTGAAACAGCCGTTTCCGTAAAAATATCATCGTCCGGAGAAAGTTTGGTTTTAAGGTCTACGTTAGGCGATGTATATTCAAGGGTCAGTTGATAACTACCGGCCTCCCAGCCGGCAGTGGAGAAACTGATTGTTTTCTTTGCTTCTTCCCTCTGCCTGATGTAAATTCTTTTTACCTCCGGGAACAAAGACGGCGAAGTGGATATGGTGACCGGCATAGGTTTGTTTTCTTCGGCTCTGCCGGTTTTTGTGACTGAAGGTATGCCCATACTCCAGAATAAAATCAAATTCTTGTCAGTTTTATTCTTGAGTGTTGCTTCCAGGGATATCCTGTCTCCCTTTTTGTATTCAGCTTTTTCAGTCCTTATGACGACCTCAAGGCCCGGGCTATTGCTTAGGGCAAGTTGCGCACCCAGGATAAATAAGCATATTCCTAAAATAATTATTTTTAACATATTTTTATACTTCTACTTTGTTCTTCCGGAAACTTCTTTCAGGGATTTTATAAAAGCCGGGTCAAATTTAAGCCCGAATCCTTCAGCTTTTTTAACATCCGACCAGCATTTATCATAATCTTTTTTAAAGAAATAAGCAATGGCGCGGTTATAGTATGCCCCGCCGTAATTCGGTTTATTCTTGATCGCCTCGCTGAATATGGATATGACCTTATCGACTTCTTTCTCGTCAATGTTGATCTGTTTATTTATATATGATTTTTCGGGTTTCTTGGCAAAGTTCATTGTTTGTTGCACGGGTTTAGTGCTTACCGGCTTTTTTGATTTTACTGTTTTCCCAGTTGCTGAGCATCCGAGCAGGCCAATGCATAGAAAAATCAAAAATTTCTTCATTTTGCCCTCCTCTTGTTAAGTTATATATAAAAAGTTAGTGGCGGCGACTGGTCCTCTATCCAGAGGACTGCGTCGCGTAAGTTTAGTGGCGGCGACTGGATTTAAACCAGTGACAAATCGGGTATGAGCCGACTACTCTATCAGGCTGAGTTACGCCGCCCTTAATTTTCAAACACTAATTTTATCACAAAACCAACAAAAAGCAATTACTTAAGTATCTGCGATATTTCGTAGATTAAGCCGCCTGAAATCTGAGGAGACGGAAAAAGTAATTTCCTTGCCGTTGCTTTTACATCTGTTTTGCCGTTGCCTTTTTTCAATTCAAGCTTTATATCCGCATCGCGGATTTTTCCTGTTATTATGCCCGTTTTCTTGTCAGCATTTGAAACTTCACCGAGAGTTTTAATTGCGCTTAAGGCGGCATCAAAAACCTTATCGGAGCTTGAGTAAAATTTCATCTCCGTATAATCTTTAGACGTAAATATAAAAGCCGCGGCAACAGGCGCAAAAGCAACGCCCGTGAAACTAGCTACCCCGTAAATACCGGCACTTTTAATCGCGGTATGCTTTAGGGACTCAACCAGGATTAAGCTGATGAGTTGTTCGGCGCTGGTGAGGTTTTTGTACACCCTGTCTTTGATACCCAGGTCATAGCCGTCGATAATTATTTTGTCTTTCGGCTTCAGTTCTTTGTAAATGACCCAGCCGATATTCAGTTTTAATTCGTCTATCTGCATATCTGTCTGTTTTTTTGCAGTGGGTTCTTTCTTATCCCCATCTTTTTTCGCGATCTTCAAAGCGTCGACATTCAGAGTGCCATCCAGGTTCTTGATGATCACTGCCTGTTTTAGGTCGATTTCCATTTCTTGAATATGCAATTTGCCTTTAAAGATAGATGATAATTCGCAGTCTACTTTGATGCGGGGGATATCAAGCAGGACACTATTGGGAAAACCGGCCGGATTGTAGAGTTTAAAGTTCTTGATGTCAATTTTTTGCTGCATTAGGCCCAGAGACAGGTTTCCGATCTCTGTTTTAGCGCCGGTTAAGTTTGTGACTACGCCTGTAATAACTGACTTGATCAGGTTGTCGCGGAACACCGAGAGTAAGAAAATGAAGATTATTACGATTAAAATGATGATAATCGTTTTTTTCATCTTTGCTCTCCTTTCTTTTATCTGAATATTTTTCTGAAAAATAGAATATAGCCGACAGCAACTGCATTTAAGGAAGTGATCAATACGACCGCTGCAGCTATATCTTTGATCAATTTGACGAGAGTATGGTATTTTCTTACAGAGATATCGATCAGCAGTTCAATGGCGGTATTAAAAATTTCCGCGATAAAGACCAGCGTGACTGTAATACATAACACTGCCAGCTCCATCGCGCTTAATTTTAAATAGATCCCGAGCAAAAACGCTGCAAGGCCCGTAAGGAAAATAATGCGCATGTTGCGATGGTACAGAAAAAGGTACATTACTCCTATCAGGGCAAGTTTCATGCTTCGTAATAAGCCGCTAAACCTGAAAATATGCCTGAGTACTTTTGTCCGCCTCATTTTTTCTTGAATGCCTCCAGGTATGAATCGCAATATATCTGTTTATTTAGTATAAGTTCTGCGGTTATTGCAGCGTCAAGTAGTTCGCGGTCAAGAGGGTCAAGTATGGCCGCATCAAGGCCGCTTTCCAGCGCCATTACCAGAAATGTCCTGTTAATCAGGTTTCTTGCGATTGCCCCTTGTGAGACATTGCTTAATCCGACTATTGTTTTGGGGCTTGGCTCGGAAATGATCTTGAATTCTTTAATTGCTTCCAGGATCTCCCTTGTCTGGGCCTGTGCTACGTTTACCGGCATGACGATTGGGTCGATATAAAGTTCTTCTACGGGGTATCCCTGTTCAACACAGCTTGAAACGATCATCGCTGCCAATTCCAGCCGCTGGTCTTTGTTCTGAGGTATGCCTTTTGTGCTGATAGTAAGGCCTATCAATTTAGAATTATATTTTTTTGCAAGCGGGATGAGTTTATCCAGTTTGTCCTGGTCAGCAGTGGTGGAATTGATAATTGATTTATTTTTTAATGCCTTAAGCCCTGCTTCGATTACTTCCGGTTTGCTTGAGTCAAGCGACAGCGGCCTATCTGTCACTTCCTGTATCGCTTCAACAAGCCATACTATATCTTCAGCCGGCTTACGCGATGCAGGGCCGCAATTGACATCCAGCGCATCTGCCCCGGCATTTATTTGTTCCAAGGCGCATTTCTTTATTATCTCTTTGTTCTTTTCTTTTATCGCCTTGCCGATATTTGCATACATTCCGTTTATCAATTCGCCGATAATAAGCATTTTAACTCCCGAATAATTCCTGAATATGGCTGTTTATTTTCTCGATAGCTTTAGGATGGCGCATTACCAGAATATCGGCCCCGGCCTCAAGAAGCGCTATTGCCGTTACCTGTTCCCAGATTATCCCCTGCTGGCTTTCTTCTACTTTTGTTTCTTTGGCACGCCATGCCTCTTGTCCGATAAAGCAGATAAACGGGCACGCCAGGGTTTTATCACCGGAAAGGGCAGCAAGCCGCGCGCGTTCCATGATTGAGTAGGCGTATTCAAGGCCGTAACCAAGGGCGCCGATAGTAGGGTTAATGACGATGCGTTCCAATGAAAGCCCCATATCGGAAATAAGGATATTCAGTTGTTTGGCGATATTTATATCGATCGGCGATTCTGCGATAATGTTATGCCCGTCTGCTAAAACAGCAGCAGTCAGGGTTTTATAATTTTCCTGTACCGCATCACCGATAAGGCATTTTTCTCCCTTTGCCGCTTCTGAACATGCGGGTAAGATTTCGTTATCCTTTTCATTGTCGCCGCATCCGTAAATAATCAGCGGAACGGAAACTTTTTTCAGTAATTGCGAAATAAGCCCGGCTTCTTCTTTTGCGGTTTTATTACCGAAGTCAGGGTGCGCCCCCTGTAGTTTTATACAAAGCAATTCCGCTTTGTGATCGTTAACACATTTTTCTGCCCAAACGACAGGGTCTTTTAAGCTTGTTCCATATTCTTTGATAAGCTCAGGATGCCAATCATCCGGAGAAATATCCCATATTTCAAAAGCAACAACCGGTTTGTTAGGTATTTGGCCCTCTTTAAATAGAAAGGGAAGAGTTTTCTGGCCGCCTACTTTGATTATTGCCGAACGGCTCCCGCCTTCGTTTTTAAGTGCGCCGATTGTGACCGAGCTGACGGTACCCGGCCACTTCTCTATCAAAACTTCTTCTGCCATATGCTGTCTCCTATCTTTTTTAGCATTTTTATGCTTGGCGAGTCATTGCTTAATTTCATCAAGGAATTCCCGTTTAAACTGATCTTGGCTATCCCTTTATCAAGGGGGACATCGCCGATAAATTTTAGATCCAGGCCTTTTATTTTATCTTCCGCGGTTATTTTCCCGCTGCGATTTATAATAAGCAGGTTATTTTTTGTGTTTATTTTTAATTCTTTTACGATCTCGCGGATCCTGGCTGCAGCGCGCAGGCCGACTGCAGTTGCGTCCGAGACAACCAGTAATGTGTCAGCAAAACGGGTTGTTTTCCGGGAGAGGTGTTCTAATCCCGCTTCGTTGTCTATAACAATATACTCATAATCCTTGATCAGCTTTGACATGATATTGCGCAGGGCATTGTTTATATAGCAATAGCAGCCCGGGCCTTCGGGCCTGCCCATAGTCAGGCAATCGAAACCTTCAGCTTCGGAAATCGCGGTTTGCACCCTGTATTCAATAAACCTATCTTTAGGCGTTCCCTGCGGAATGATTTCCGGGTGCGAAGAGATCTCATCAAGGATCGAGCCGATCGTTTCTTCGGTTTTTACCCCGAGTGCTTCCGCAAGGTTGCTGTTTGGATCGGCATCAATGGCCAAAATGGACCCGGCTTTGTTTTCTTTTAATAGGCGCACAAGGATGGCGGCGATGGTTGTTTTGCCTGTCCCGCCTTTGCCTGCGATAGCAATTAAATACCCCATTATAATTTTAGGCTTGGAAACCTGTTTAAATCAGTGTGCGGGAAAAATAAAGCCGCAATATATTCGTCCATATAAGTCGGTTCAACTGATAGTTCAAGATAAGTCATCATTTGTGCGATTTTTTCTGATTCCGTAAAGGCATCTATAGATAAAAGCATGCTCCGGGCGCCGGCCAGGGAACTATTTCCGACAAAAATAAAGCGGTTCCTTTCCAGGTCCGGCAATAATCCGATGCGGATAGCTTTTTTCATATCAAGAAATGTGCCGAACCCTCCTGCAATAAAGATCTTTTTTAAATCATGGAAACCAAACCCCATATGCCTTACTAATACTGCAGCAGCAGAATAAATCGCCGCCTTGGCGCGTTTTATATTCTCAATGTCGTCCTCGGTAATTACGATCTCGGCCTGGTTTGCCGATCTTGATTTTTCCACAACCAGGAATTCTTTGCCCGATTCCGTATTACGGACCAGCCCCGGCAATTCAATTTTAATTTTTCCTGATTTATCAATCAGCCCTGTTTTGAGCATTTCGGAAATCAGGTCGATATATCCCGATCCGCATATGCCTATTGGCAATGACCCTCCTATCGTAGAGAACTCGACGCTGAAGTCCTTGGGATTGATTTTTGCTTTTTGTATCGCCCCTTTTGCCGCCCTCATTCCGCAAGTTACGCCGCTGCCTTCAAATGCAGGGCCAGCCGAGGCAGCGCAGGTGACAAGGAATTCTTTATTGCCCAGCGCAATTTCTCCGTTAGTGCCGATATCAATAAGCATGCACAATTCTTCTTCTTTATCCATGCCGCAGGATAATATACCTGCGGTGATATCTCCGCCTACGTAGCTGGAGACGCCGGGCGCCAACGAAAGGATCCCGTGAGGGTTGATTTTTAGGCCTGCCTCCGCAGCTTTTACTACGGGGATAAAATTCGCTGTAGGTACGTATGGTTCCCGGCGGATATAAGTAGGGTCGATCCTCAATAAAAGATGTATCATGGTAGTATTTCCCGCACAGGTTATGCAATTTACGTCGTTTAAATCGATGTTATTTTCGGCGACAAGCTCCCGGATCATCTCGTTCATTTCATCGACTACTGCATGGTGCAATTTTTCCAGCCCGTCTTGTTCCCGGGCATATATTATACGAGTGATGACGTCGCTCCCGAAACTGGCCTGTTTATTATAAGCTGCTTTTGTCCCGAGTATTTTTTTTGTCTTCAGGTCAACGAGCTGCCCCGATAAAGTTGTAGTCCCTATATCAAAACAAAAACCGAAGTTTTTTGATGAAGTATCCTGCGGCTGGATTGCCAGGATCTCATTGGCATCGGTTCTTTGGCCGATGGTTACCGTGATTTTCCATTCAGAGTCCCTGAGTAATTCGCTGAGGATCCTTATGTTAGCAAGGTTAGAAGAAGTGATGTTGGGCATAAGCGGTTTATTTAATGCCCGCCTTATTTGCCGATGCAACCGTTCTAAATCACTGACTTTATCTTCTAAGTTGGGAGGAGGAAGTTCCAGGTAAAGTTTTTGAGCCAATGGGCTATGGGTAAATACAGGCTCTTTTAATCCGGGGACACCTGCTTCTACGTCTTCCGGTTCTGAAAAAATTCCCTTTAACCTTAATTCCAGTTCCTGAGGCGATAGCTTATTGAAATCTAATTTTGATTCTTCGGGGACATCGACTTCGATGTCGCTTTGAATTTCACATAAACAGGCAAGATGCATCCCTCTCTGCCTCTCTTCAGGGTTTAACCTGCCGGTTGGCTGAGAAAGGACCTTCCCTTTTTTTAAAATGACTTTACATTGCCCGCATACTCCATCGCCACCGCAGCTGGATTTTAAATATATTCCCGCAGATATTGCTGCAGACAGGATCGAAGTGTCTTTTATCACTTCAACCGATTTGTTATCAGGATAAAATGTCACTTTAAATTTATCCATTAATTATAAATTTTTTAAGAATGACGGGATACCCGCCGCTTCTTTCGGGCCGACCACAACTTTTAGGCCCGCCTGCTCTTCCAGGTCGCCGCTTAAGACTGCTACATAACCCGGGATGATCACCCTGTTAAGCCGGACCTTATCTTTTACTCCGAATTTATTAATGGATTCGCTTATTTTTGAAGGCGTGAATTTTTCAGCTGCCCATGCAGTTAAAACAGACATCCCTTCTGTGTCAACGCTTAGGATATAGGTCGGGATCTTGCTTGCCTCTACTTCGCCCAGGACAGTATAGTAACTCAGGGAAAAGTTGGTAGTTATCAGGCAGTCAGATTTTTCGTTGCATTCCCCGATCGGGTACAGGCCTGGTTCTATCTGTAGCGGTTTTTGGGGATCCGTATAGATGTTTTGCCTTAAAGTAAGCAGCGATAGGATTTCCCAGGTTTTGTGCCCGCTTAACAATACAATTGAGGCGTATTTTGAAATAAAAGTCGCCGCTTCCGCAGCTTCTTTGTAAGGATCGACGTTCTCGGCATTTACTAAAACAGGGTATCCGAAACTACGGTTAGATTTTTTTAACGCCATCCTTCTGATCTGGGTAATGTCCCATAGTTTATCTTTTAGCGGTTTTTTGCCGATATCCAGGACTAATTCCGTTACCCCGAGAGAGTTAATTTCTTTTGTCAGTTTACCGATGGCCTCCAGTGAATCTCCGGAAACAACCATGCTTGCCTGGAATTTGCTGCATAGTTTTGCGCATTCTTGGTGCTTTCCTGATAAATCATAGACAAGCGGTTTTCGGTCTTTTGATAAAAGGAGCGCTTCTTCCAGGGTTGGGGTGTCTTTTGTCATTAAGGCAATCCCCAAATCAGTGCTGGAGAGGATCTTTTTTAATACTTTTATAAAATTCTCTTTAGTGCTGTTTTGCCTCAACGCGATCAGGTTTACATCGAGCTTCTGTCCGACGCGTTCAAAGGCCAGCTTGTTTATCTCTCCGACTTTTTTTCCTGTTTCTTCGTCAGTCAGGCTATCATCAATAATAAAGCCAATGGCAGCAGGGTTGCGGAATTTTTCTTCATGGCGGAACATTACGGTCTCATTTCCCAGGTCCATCTTTTTTTCACCGGTGCCCAAACTGATAAGTTTTATCGGCGGCTGTCCTGATTCTTCGAGGACCTCTTTTGACTCCGGGCTTAAATAAGGGCATTTCTCAATACTTACGGCTTTTTTCGCCAGCTGCATCGCAAATGCCAGGCAAGTTACAAAACCGCATTCGCGGCAATTCGTTTTCGGAAGTAACTTATAGATGTCCAAACCTGAAAGCGCCATGTGTTTTAAAACCTCCTTAACTAAATTGTTATTTGTTGATTAAGCTTGCAAAATAACCCGCACCGAAACCATTATCAATGTTAACTACCGCAACTCCCGGTGAACAGCTGTTGAGCATGGTTAATAATGCAGAGAGGCCGGAAAAGTTAGCTCCATAACCGCAGCTGGTAGGGACTGCAACTACCGGTGAACTAGTCAGTCCGCTTACTAAGCTTGCAAGTGCGCCTTCCATGCCTGCGACCACCACGATCACCTTGGCCTTATTAAATATTTTGATGTTATGCATCAGCCGGTGTACCCCTGCAACCCCTACGTCATAGAGTTTGATGCATTTATTGCCCATTATCTCCAGCGTCGCCAGGGCTTCGTCGGCTACCGGGATATCGGCAGTCCCTCCGGAAATAACAACAGCCAATCCTTTTTTCTTTTTTTGAGAGAAAACACAAAATCCGATTTTTGCTGAAGAGCGGTATTTTAATCTCGGATGGTTTTTCTTCAGGTAAGCAAAAGTTTTTTTATCGAGCCGCGTAAGGAGCACATCTTGTTTATTCCTGATGAGTTCAGCGGTGATCTTATCCAGGTGCTCTTTTGTTTTTCCCGGGCAGTATATTACTTCTGAAAAACCCTTTCGCCTTAATCTGTCGGTATCTATTTTGGCAAATCCCAGGTCAGAGAAACCGCCTTTTGAAGACATCACTAATATCCCTGAAAAATAATAAAAAGAATGATTAAAATGATCAGCCCGGAAAGAATATAAAAATCGTTGAAATAAAAGAAATCATTGACCCTGTCTTTCATTGGATAGTTTTCCAGGGATGATTTCTTGGAATAGGGCTTGATGCGCCTTTTATAGTCCTCTATTTGTTGGCGTTTGAACCTTAAATATACTCCCCCGATCTTATAGGCCGGGATTACGCCGCTCTCCGAGAGGTCGATCACTTCTTTTTCGGAAATACCCAACAGCATGGATACTTCCCTTATCGTTAAGAGTTTTTCGTCAGACATAAAAGTTCCTTAAGAAATCGGATTATTTATTCGTCCTTCCAGAAGCAACCCAGGCGTCGATTGTTTTACGTTCAAACTTCCAACCCTCGCCTTCTTTCAGCCCAGGGACTTTTCCTGAATTAGCCCATTCCAGGACAGAATTCATATCTACTTCCAGGTAGCGGGCAAGCTCTTCGGCATTCAGAAAATCATGAAGCATCAGGCAGTGGCCCTCTAAGATCGCACCTTCGGTGACATTGAGTTTGGCAGGATAAATATCTCCTTCAACTATGGCAGTAGGCAACAGGGTTAAGCGCTCTTTTGCTGTGATGCGGCCTCGTATCCGTCCGCCGATGATAATATTGTCGCCGATAATGTCAGCAAAGACTATAGCGGTTTGGCCGATGGTAAGATTGCCTTTTGTCTCAAGGTTCCCTTCGAATTTTCCATTAATGCGCAGGTTTACAGGTTCTTTAAAATTCAGAGTCCCTTGCATTGCTGCATCCACATCAAGAATTTTTTCATCGTCTTTTTTCTTGAACGCCACAGCCATCACCTCCCTTTAGTGTTTCCGGTTTGGTTAATTTTATCCACGATCACGGATTCTGCATGCCTTAGTATATGCAGGGCAATTAGTGCCAGTATAGCGGTAAAAATACCGCCGGTATAAAATCCGCTTCCGATAGCCAGGCCTATCCCTGCTACAACCCATAAACTTGCTGCAGTAGTAAGCCCTTTTACTTCTGTTCTTTCTCTGATAATAGCGCCTGCGCCGAGAAAACCGATTCCCGTAATGACTCCCGCCGCAATTCTTGAGGGATCCAGTGTAGTTATATTACTATATATATCAAAAACATAGAGAGATGTCAACATTATAAGGCAGGAGCCCAGGCAGACAAGGATGTGGGTGCGCAGCCCGGCAGTCCTTTTATGGACCTGGCGTTCAAAACCTATGAGCCCGCTTAAGATTACGGAAACGACCAGCCGGATAATAATCTGTGTATCAGTTAACATTGTTAAATGCTCCTTTCTTGTATAACCTATAGCCAAAACCTCCTACCATCGCAGCATTGTCCATGCAAAAATATTTTTCGGGAAAGTACACTTTGATGCCTGTATTTTGTGCTGAAAAATTAAACATTTCCCTTAACCTATTATTTGCGGCGACCCCTCCGCCTGCGACCAACTTTTTGCAGCCGTATTTTTTGCATGCCAAAAATGACTTTTCTACTATAACGTTAAAGCACGCCTCCTGAAATGAAGCAGCAATATCGGATAGCTGGTTTTTATCCGGCCCTTCTGATTGAATTTTTTTCAGGCGTTCGATATGGTATAAAACAGCGGTTTTGATGCCGCTGAAACTAAAATCAAGCTGGCCTTTGGTTTTTGAGCAGCCGAATTTAATTCGTTTTGGATCCCCCTTTAATGCTAACTTTTCAATCAGGGGCCCCCCGGGGTAACTTAAGCCCATAATTTTAGCCACTTTATCAAATGCCTCACCGCAGGCATCATCTTGGGTTGACCCGAGCAGGTTTATTTTGTCAAAATCTTTAACATAGAATAAACTTGTATGCCCTCCTGACACTATCAAAGATATTACAGGAAGACTGATCTTGTTGCCGTTTAAAAATGCCCCGTAAATATGCGCGTGCAGGTGGTTGACTCCTATTACGGGAATATTTAAAGCAAAGGCGGCTGATTCGGCAAAAGCGCCTCCAACAACTACTGAGCCGGGAAGGCCCGGTTCTTTAGTGAAACATACAAGCCCTAAATCATACGGTTTTATTTTTGCTTTTGTAACTGCTAGCTTAGTCACCCAGGCAATTGTTTCCAGCTGCTTACGGGACGCTATTTCCGGGACTATCCCTCCATATTTGCTATGCAAGGCAATGCTTGAAGCTGTTTCGCAGGAAACTACCTTCCTGCCATCTAGCACAACAGAAGCAGATGTTTCATCGCATGATGTTTCTATCCCTAAACAATACATTTACTCCACCAATTCTGAAAGATAAACAAATTTATACCCTTCTTTGGATAATTCAGGCATTACCTCTGCGAGAACCTCTAATGTTGATTTGCGGTCATGCCCAACGCCTATCGCATGCCCGTGGATCCTCGCTTTATTTTTAAGTTTATTGATCTGTATCCGGATATATCGCGGGCTTGATTCATTATCCAGGAAAACATCTCGTCTGGCAGACTTGATACCCATTTTTTCTGCTAAGCCCCTGGCAACAGAATCGGAAGAAACATAGCTGTCAAAGAAATAAAGCTTCTTTTTTTTTAGTTCGCTGAAGATAACTTTCATTACTCTGGTATCGGAGGTAAGCTTTGAGCCCATATGGTTTGACAGTCCCTTGCAGAATTTTATGCCGGCCAAGTCATCGTTTAGAATATTTTTTATTTGGGCGTCTTCCATACTGCACAAAATGGTATTCTTTTCCAGGCGGTATTTTTCATATGGCTCCATCGGCAAGTGAAGGATTATTTCAAAACCCATGTCATGCAATTTTTGAGAAGCAAGGACAGAGAAATCAAGGTTAGGGAGGACTGACATCGTCATCGGGTATTTTATCCTGCTTGCTATATCCAGGGTGTCCTTACGGTAGCCCCAATCATCAATAACAATCGCAATTTTACCTTTAACTTTAATAGGCGGAAGGCTGATGCTAACCGGTTTTTTAGGCCGGGCGGCCAACAGATAAATAATTAAGAAACTTTGCAGGATAATAATCAGGCCGAGAAATGCTATGAGGTTTTTCTTCTGTTTCATTTATTATTAGCTTCTTTAACTATGCGTATTGCTTTTAAAACGTCTACTGAGCGCATCAACTGATTATCGGCCTTTAGTTTGTCCTGTTCGTTTTTTAGAGTACTATTTTTCCCCTGCTTACCCTTATTTTCCAATTCAATAAATACATCTTCGGGCTTTTCAAGTTTTAATTCATCTTTTTTAGCAAGGTCGATTTTACCGTCTTCCACGATGATATCCGGGGTCACTCCCTTATTGTGGATTAATTTACCGTTGGGAGTAAAATACCTGCTGGTAGTAAGCCTTAATGCCGAACCGTCGCTTAGCGGGATGACCGTTTGCACCGAACCCTTCCCGAATGATTTGGTGCCGATTATAATTGCGCGTTTATAATCCTGCAGGCACCCGGCAACTATTTCGCTGCCTGAGGCCGACCCTTCGTTGATTAAAACAACCATAGGCAGGCCTAAAATCGGATTATTTGAACTGGAGGTGAATTTCATATTCTGCGAAGGGATCCGGCCCTGGGTTGATAACACAGGCCTCCCCTTTTCTATAAATTTCTCGCTTACCTTGACCGCGACATCAAGCAGGCCGCCGGGGTTGTTTCTGAGGTCCAGGATAAGCGCTGTCATTTTTTCTTTTTTTAGTTTTTCAAGTGCTATGTTTAAATCAGTTGCTGTGTTTTCCCTGAATTCTACAAGGCGGACATATCCGATACCGTCGTCGATTATGGTAGCTTCTTTTATATCTTTAATTTTGATGATATCGCGTACGAAACGCAGGTCCAACAACTTATTCTCTGATTCTCTGAGGACCGTAATATTTACCGCTTCTCCGGCTTTTCCGCGGAGTTTCTTTACCGCATCCAGTATGGTTATGTCTTTTGTCAATTCATCGTTGATCTTTACGATCCTGTCATTTGCTTTTATTCCGGCTTTCCATGCAGGGGTGTCTTCTAAAGGAGTCACGACCGTAAGCAATCCGTCTTTTATGGTGATTTCAATCCCTAATCCGCCGAATTTTCCTTCGGTATCGACTTTTAATTCATTATATGTCTCAGGGTCCATAAACTGGCTGTGCGGGTCCAATGAAGCCAGCATCCCTTTTAAGGCGCCATAGATAATATCTTTAGGCGTAACTTCATCAACGTAATCGGTCTGAACGATTGCCAGGGTATCTGCGAAAAGTTCGACTTCCCTGTACAGGTCGTCTTTTTTCTTTTTTTCAACGGCTGAAATTGCGATTGCGGTAACTACAAGTGCCATAATAAGGAAAACTATAAAAAGAAAGATCCGTTTAAACATCTGTCAGCCTCCGCCTTAATACATCCTGTACAACTTTAGGGTTTGCTTTTCCGCCTGATTTTTTCATCAATTGCCCCACCAAAAACATTATTGCATTCGTTTTTCCTGATTTAAAATCCTGTACCGGCCCGGGATTGCCTTTAATTACCTCATCCGCAAGTTTCTCTAAGCTGGACTCATCGGAGATCTGGAATAAGTTTTTCTCCCGTATAATCTGGGTTGCCAATTTATTTGCTTTAAGAGATTCGTTGAAAACAGACTTTGCTACAAGATTGGATATCTGTCCGTCTTCAGCCAGTTTTATCAGTTTAATGAATTCATCGTCGCCGCCAGGTATTATCAGATCCGCCGGTTCCATTTTAGATGCGGCCGCTGTTTCTAAAACAGGCCCGATGCTCCAGTTGACAACAGGTTTTTTATTCGCAGACGGGTATTTCTTGATCCTTTCTTCTGTAATATACGCAAACTTTTTATCCGAAGTCAAGACTTTGGCATCATATTCCGATAAGCCGTATTCTTTAATAAAACGCAGCATTTTCTCGGTAGGGAGTTCCGGGATCTCGTTTTTTAACCCAAGGATCTGTTCGTCGCTGACTAAGAATGGCGGCAGGTCGGGCTCGGGGAAATAGCGGTAATCCTGCGCCCCTTCTTTAGTGCGCATGGGTACGCTTACCATTGTTTTTGCGTCCCATAACCTTGTTTCCTGGGAAATTTTCTCATTTCTATTCAGGGCTTCCGACTGGCGCTTGATTTCATAATCCAACGCGTCCCTCACGCCTTTAAAGGAGTTCATATTCTTCAATTCGGTTTTTGTCCCGAGAGTTGTTTCTCCTTTAGGCCTTATTGAGACATTTGCATCACAACGCAGGGAGCCCTTTTCCATATCGCAGTCCGATACCTCCAGGTACTCAAGGATGCTTTTTAATGTAGATAAATATTCATATGCCTCTAACGGCGAATTGATGTCTGGCTCGCTTACTATTTCTAATAACGGGACTCCCGCGCGGTTAAAATCAACCAAGCTGCAGTTTTCTTTATGGATTAATTTACCCGCGTCCTCTTCCATATGGACACGGGTTATTCCTATGCGTTTTATTTTGCCTTCAACTTCTATATCAAGGTAGCCCTTGGTTGCTAAAGGCAGGTCATATTGAGAAATTTGGTAATTCTTAGGGAGGTCCGGGTAAAAATAATTCTTACGGTCAAATTTCGTAAAATTCTGCACTTTACAATTTAATGCCAGCCCGGTTTTTATAGCGTAATCAAACGCCTTTTTGTTTAAGACAGGCAAAGAACCGGGGAACCCAAGGCATACAGGGCAGACCTGTGTGTTGGGCTGGCTTCCAAATTCAGTAGAGCAGCCGCAAAAGGCCTTGGTCTTGGTTTTTAAATGAAGGTGTACTTCTAAGCCGATTACTGCAACGTATTCCATTAAATTTCGGGCCTCATTTTATGCCAGGGCGTATTTTGTTCATAGGCATGGGCTATGCGTAAAAGAAGCCCCTCGTCAAACGGTTTAGCCAGTATCTGCAGGCCCACAGGCAACCCTGCTTTTGTAAAACCGCAAGGAATTGATATTGCAGGGATGCCCGCAAGGTTGGCAGAGATTGTAAAAATATCCGATAAATACATTTTTAGAGGGTCAGTTGTTTTTTCTCCGGCTTTAAATGCCGCGGTCGGAGAAGTCGGCGTTACGATACAATCAAATTCTTTAAAGACATTATCAAAGTCATTTTTGATTAATGTCCTTACTTTTAAAGCCCTCAGGTAATAAGCGTCATAATAACCGTGTGACAATGCAAATGTGCCAAGGATTATCCTTCTCTTTGCTTCTTCGCCAAATCCTTCTTCGCGGGTCCTTTTGTATAAATCTATCAGGCCTTCGGGGCCATTGCTGCGCCAGCCGTATTGCACTCCGTCGAACCTGGCGAGATTGGAACTTGCTTCAGCAGTCGCGATTATATAATAAACGGGTACTGCATATTCGGTATGAGGAAGGGAAACTTCTTTGTTTGCCGCTCCGATGGCCCGGAGCTTATTAACTGCTTCTTCGATAATATTTTTAATTTCCGGGTCTATGCCTGAGACAAAATATTCTTTTGGGATGCCGACTTTTATTCCTTTAATATCTCCTGTTAAGGATTTTGTGTAATCAGGCACTTCTGCATTTACTGAAGTAGAATCAAGGGGGTCGTAACCGGAAATTGCATTTAAAAGTATTGCAGAGTCCCGGGTATCTTTTGTGATCGGGCCTATCTGATCAAGGCTTGAAGCAAAGGCGATCAGTCCGTAGCGGGAGACCCTGCCATATGTCGGTTTCATTCCGACTACTCCGCAAAAACTAGCGGGCTGCCTGATCGAGCCACCTGTGTCAGAGCCCAGGGCCATTATTGCTTCATCTGCAGCTACTGCTGCAGCAGAACCGCCTGAGGAGCCGCCGGGCACACAATCGGTATCCCAGGGGTTATTGGTCCTTCCAAAGCAGGAATTCTCAGTTGAAGAACCAAAAGCAAATTCGTCCATATTGGTTTTTACCGGCAGTGCCATAAAACCGGCGCCGGACAATTTGTCTATTACGGTTGCGTTATAAGGCGGATTAAAGCCCTGCAGGATTTTTGAGCAGCATTCTGTAAGAACGCCCTTTGTGCAGATATTATCTTTTATAGATACGGGTATTCCCGCAGGAAGCTCATTTTGCCCGGCAAAGCCGTTAAATCGCACATAGGCCTTTACTTTTGGATCTATTGATTTGATCCTTGATTCAATCGCAGCAACAACATCCGTATGCGTAAAAGCTTTTTCATTTAATTTAACTGATAATTCATGTGAGGTTAACTTATAGATTTCCATACCGGCAATTATTCGATTACCTTTGGCACGCCAAAGAATTTATCATTTTTTTGAGGGGCGTTCTTCAGTGTTTCTTCCAGGGGTAAAGATTCAGAAAGGGTATCTTCTCTAAAGACATTATTTAGAGGCAGAATATGGCTGGCAGCATTTACGTCTTTAACGTCAAGCTCTTTCAGCTTGTCGATAAAATCTAATATGCTTTTTAGCTGGACAGCTAATTTATCTAACTCTTTATCGCACAAATCAATACGCGCTAAGTGCGAAACATGTTTTACTGTATTTTTAGTTATATCCATATTATTATTAATTTTGTTAATTTTACCACCGTAATGGGTAAAAGTCAAAGAAATTTACGGCAGGAAGGAAGGACGCTGCAAAAGGTCTAACTATTTATCAGCTTGAGGATTGAATTAGACAGGCTTGTCTCATCAAGGTCGATTTTATTGCCGTTTTCCTCAAATTCAATCAACAAGTCCACCAATTCAGATAAAATCTGGGCGCGGGACAGTTTATAGCCGCGATGGAACATGGCATCCTTGCCTAATTTGTCGAGAAAGTCGATCTGCTGCCTTGAAAGAAAGGCTACTGTCCTCACCTTATCTTTTAAAGGGAATGTTTCTTTGGCTAGTTTATTAATGGCTTTTACAAGTTCGCCTGTTTTTACGGGTTTTGAAATAAAATGGCCGTTTTCAATTAATCCTTTATGTTTTCCCAGCTCATCTTCTTTTATTATAGCGCTTAAGAAAATTATAGGGATGTTTTTCAGGTCTTTGCTTCTTTTTAAGTCCGTCAAAACGTCAATTCCGGTTTTCCCGGGCATCATTATATCCAAAAGGATGATATCGGGGCAGATGTCTTTAGCCATGCCGAGGGCTGTTCTGCTGTCATAACAAATACTGACGTTAAAATCTCCTTCAGCTTCCAGGTTCTTTTTTATAAAAAAACAGAAATCTTTTTCATCGTCAACAACAAGGATCTTTTTCATAGAATGATGCCCCTTTTTTATGCCGGCGGAACCGGCAAAATGATTTTTACTACGGTGCCTTTTCCTGGCCCGCTGTCAATAGATATGCTGCCCTTATGTTTATCAATAATCATTTTAGCTACGGGAAGCCCGAGCCCTGTCCCCTTTTTTGCTGTTTTTGTGGTATAAAACGGTTCAAAAACTTTGGAAAGGTCGTCTTTTGGTATGCCTTCTCCGTTATCAGAGATTTCAATTACGCATTGCGACTCACCCAAAAGCGAAAGTTCATCTTTATTTATGTAGGCGCGGACATTGATTTCACCTCCGTTTGGCATGGCCTCAATTGAATTTACAAAGATGTTTATCAGTACCTGAAAAAGCTGGCTCCTGTCGACTTCGACATAAAGATTCTTTTCAATATCAACCTTTACCTTTAACCCGCCGGCATCAAGGGAATATTTAAGCAAGGATAGCGGGTCGGCAATTAATTCGCTAACCGAGGTTTTCTGGATCTTGAGCCCTGAGGGCCTGGCTGCTTTTAGTAAGTCCTCAAGGGTATTGCTTGCCCTTAAAGCAGCTTCTTTGACTTTAAGTATTGCCGTTTTGGTTTCTGTATCCGACTTGTCCATTTTTCTCTGCAAAAATTCAATTCCGCTTATGATTATACCCAGCGGGTTCTTTACTTCGTGGGCGATACTTGAGGAAAACCTTCCTAATGCAGCCAATTTCTCCGATTGCACAAGGTCGTCGTGCGCTTTTTTTAAGCGCTCTTCCGCGTGTTTACGCTCGGTAATATCCTCGAAGCTTTCTATCCCGCCGATTATCTTTCCTTTTGCATCATGGAGGTAATCGACATTTTTTATAACTACGCGTTTTTCCCCGTCTTTTCTGATGATAACACACTCACGGGACATAATAGGTTTCTCAACATCCATATCATAGAGGCCGCAATTTTCTCTGCACGGGGTTTCGGCAAACATAAAACAATCTTTACCCAGGACATCACTAAGAGAGTATCCAGTGATTTCCGCCGCCTTGTCGTTCCAATTAGTAATTTTTTTATCAAGGTCAACTGTGAATATCGCGCTTGGGATTACCCGGTAAAGAAGTTCAGCAAATTCTTTGGCTTCTTTCAGGGATTCTTCCTGAAGGTTGCGTTCGGTAATATCGGTATCGGCCCCGCGATAACCCAGCAATCCCCCGTTTTTATTAACAATTGGCACGGCGTTTGTTTCTAAAATAACGATATTGCCGTTTTTATGCAGGCACTTATTGACAAACCTTCTGAAGATAACTTTTTTTTCGATATTTTCGAATATTTCTTCCATCAGGCGCTTTTTATCTTCAGGAGGGAAAATGTCATAAAAATGTAATTTGTTGACCAGTTCTTCCGGTTTGTAGCCCAATATATTCTCTACTGCAGGGCTTGCATAAGTATAAAGCCCCTTCTCATTTACATCCCAGATAAATTCTTTGGAGATCTTGGTAATCTGATTAAACCTGTCTTCGCTTTCACTCAGGGAGTTCTTGATCATTTCCCGTTCTTCTTCAATGCTTAGGGCTTTTGCAAGTATTGACAGCAATTCCAGCTCGTATGGCTTGAATTCCCTGTCTTCCGTAAAGACAACGCATAGCGAACCGATAGATTCATTTTTTAATTTAACTGCATGGCCGATATATGTTTTAAGGCCGAATTTCTTCACATTGGGATCCGTCCGGAAATATCGTGAATTCTGTAAATTTCTTACTACTTGAGGCGTATTATCGGCATTAGAAATAATATCAAAGCATAAATGGCCCCGGGGTTTATCTTTTTTTTGCAGGTCCTCCGGGGCATTCCAATCGCAGATGGTGCAGAGAAAGTCCTCCTGAAGGCGGTTATAGAGCGCGCAATCCCCGCGCAAAAGTAATCCTGCTGCCTTTACCAGTAAGGCGATGTTTTTTTTCGGGTCAGGCCCGAATTGGACAAGAGAATTATTCAGCTCAAGGATAGTATCAAATGCGCGTTTTTGTTCGGTAATATCATCGACCATCTCGATTGCCGCAATGATCTTTCCTTCTTTGTCTTTTAAAGGGGTAGAAACAATCCTGTAGTTCCTGATCTCGTCAAAAAAAGGAGTCTGGGTGATGGATTCGTGTACGAGCCCGTCTTTTAAGGTTTTGGCCGTGGGGCAGTAGGTGCAGATAGTTTTTCTTGAAGGGTTATTAAAAGATTTATAGCATATGGGCCGTTTTGATTCATTTATTGTCGGAAACCAGGCCCGCATCTGTTTATTAAGAGCAATGATTTCCATTTCCGGGCTGATCAGGGAAACCCCTATGCCGATATTGTCTAGGACTGACCTGTATTTATCTTCGGATTTTCTTAAGGCCTCTTCTACGCGTTTCCTGCCGGCAATATCATTTATAAGCTGTTGGCTGATTGCCTTAGCTTCAAAGGTGCGTTCTTGGACAAGCTGTTCAAGGTCTTTGATCTTTTTCTTAAGTTTATCGATATTGCCGGAAGCTTTCTTTGCAGGGGGAGTTTTAGGAGGTTTTTTAGTAATCATTCTGCCCCAAAAACTTGGGGCCCTTTTCTTCTGACCCATGATTTAATATTATACCGCTGGTTTCATAGGTGTCAATTACAGAAATTTGTAGACAAAGCCCTGAAAAGCCGGTAAAATAGAAAAACTAATCAGGAGTAAATATGAATTCAACTAAGATAAGAAGGCCGCCAAAGTACTATCTTGGTGCTGATGGCAAATTTGTGATTGAGCAGTATAATTACGCAAAGCCATTCGCGGATTTTTTCCCTGGGATTGCCGGTAAGTACGGTATACCGATGTGGGCATTTTTTGTAAACCGCGGGCAAGCTATAGCAAGTTTCGGGATAAAAGACAAAGACCATGCGATTTCGGAATTCTATCCGGCTAATAAGTCATGGCAGCAGGCGCCTCTTTCGGGTTTCAGGACTTTTATAAAAATGACCTGCAGTAAAAAACCTGTTTTTTACGAGCCATTCCATAACGGGTTTTCTAACCTTGGATTTGACATCTCAAACGCTATGTCGATTACTTCCTATGATCTTTCTCTCGAAGAAACAAATGCCACCCTGGGGTTAAAAACCGAAATCCGGTATTTTACCGTACCGGGAGATTCTTTTGCCGCTTTGGCAAGGATAATTACGCTTAAAAATACATCAAAGGCAGCTAAAAAAATACAGCTCATCGACGGTTTGCCCCAAATAATACCTTTTGGGATGAATAATTTTCTGGTCAAGGAGCTCGGCCGCACCCTTGAGGCATGGATGGCTGTCCACAACCTTGAGAAAATGTGCCCTTTTTTTAAACTGGCGGTAGACCCCAAGGACACGCCTGAGGTGGTCCACATAGATGAAGGCAATTTTTATCTCGGTTTTCATTTTAAAAAAGAAAAGCCGGAAATATTGAAACCGATTGTTGACCCTGATAAGGTCTTCGGCCCGGTTACTGATTTAACTTGCCCCTATGTGTTTATTGAAAATGATAAATTTGTGTTTCCCTCCGGCCAGATGCTGCAGAATAAGACCCCCTGCGGCTTTATTTTCTCCGAAGCCATGCTTGCTCCTCAAAAGGAAAAAACATTTTATTCTCTTGTAGGGTATACCAGGGATAAAAAAGAGTTGAGCAGGCTGACAAGCCGGGTTACTAAAATCGGTTACCTGGCAAAAAAAAGCGAAGAAAATAAATTATTGATTGAGGCGTTGCAGAGCGATATCCATACCGAAAGCAGTTCTTCAAAGTTTGACCTTTACGCTAAACAGACCTATCTTGACAATATTCTGCGCGGCGGATACCCCGTAACTTTTCCTCCCAGCAGCGCTGTTTTTCATTTGTATTCCAGGAAGCACGGAGACCTGGAAAGGGACTATAACCGTTTTGTGCTTGCGGCGACTTATTTTTCACAAGGTAACGGCAGTTACCGGGATGTAAATCAGAACCGGCGGCTTGATGTATGGTTTAATCCCGAAGCAGGCGAAGAAAATATTTTAACTTTCTTAAATTTAATACAGCTGGACGGGTTTAACCCTTTAGTCGTTAAGGGAGCGAGTTTTTCTTTGGCTGACGAAGCAGGGTTCAGGGCAGCGTTCGGCAACTTGCTAAATGAAAAAGATATTATAAAAATCATCGGTTTTCTCATGAAGCCGTTTACTCCTGGCGAAGTAGTGCTGTTCATACGGGAAAATAACATCAGGATTAACTGTTCTTTAGATGAATTCCTTGGGAAACTCCTGTCGCATTGTAAAAAAAATCATGAAGCTGAGCATGGAGAAGGTTTCTGGACCGACCATTGGACATATAACCTAGATTTGCTAGAAAACTATTTTGCGATATATCCTGAAAAAATTCAAGATACCGCGTTTAGTAGAAAAGATTTTACCTATTTTGATAACAGTGAAATTGTAAAACCCCGTTCTGAGAAATACCAGCTTTATAACGGCCTGCCGCGGCAGTTACATTCAATCACAGTTGATAGCCATAAAAAAGAGATGCTTAGGAAGCGGGCGCATCTTGTGCATACCGTAAGAAGGAATTTCGGGGAAGGCCAGATCTATAAAACCAATTTGTTCAATAAATTGGTTTGCCTGGCTTTGAATAAGGCCTCTTCTCTTGACCCTTTTGGGGTAGGGATTGAGATGGAAGCAAATAAGCCCAATTGGTATGATGCCTTAAATGGCCTGCCTGCTTTGTTCGGGTCGTCAAGCTCGGAAACATTTGAATTAAAAAGGTTGTTACTCCTCTTAAAATCAATGTTGTCCGGTTCAGGTACCGGCGAGTTGAGCATCACAGAAGAACTATCGGATTTTCTGTTTGACCTAAAGAGATTGCTCAAAGAATGGCAGGATAATAAAAATGATGCAGGTGATTTTGAATACTGGGATAAGTCAGCATCCATAAAAGAATCATTCAGGAAAAGGACATTATTCGGGGTCAGCGGCAATGACCGCGCGGTGCAAACCAAAGAAATCGAAGAATTCCTGGATTGCGCCCTGGAAAAAGTTGAATACGGTATAGCCAAGGCATGGGATTCCGGCAAAAACCTGTACTATACGTATTTTATAAATGAAGTTGCCGAATTCGAACCGCTTGCTTCTCCTTATTTTAGGCCGAAGAAATTCCGGCAAAAACCGCTTCCTTTTTTTCTGGAATCTCAAATGCATGCTTTAAGGGTAGCTGATAATATCGGCGATGCCAAACAACTGTATGAGTCAGTCAGAAAAAGCAGCCTTTTTGATAAGAAAATTAAAAATTATAAAGTAAATACCTCTTTAAAAGGCATGCCTGAAGAGATAGGAAGATGCAGGGTGTTTACCCCGGGTTGGCTGGAAAATGAATCAATCTGGCTGCACATGGAATATAAATATATGCTAGAAATCCTTAAGCTTGGTTTGTTTGATGAATTTTACCGTGATTTTAAGAATGTCCTCGTGCCTTTTAAAGACGCGGCTGTTTACGGCCGCAGCATATTAGAGAATTCTTCTTTCATAGTAAGCAGTGTTTACCCCGATAAAAACCTGCATGGGAATGGTTTTGTCGCGCGTCTTTCCGGCTCCACTGCCGAATTTCTGCAAATCTGGGCTATAATGAATGCCGGCAGGACGCCTTTCTTTGTTGATGATAAGAAGAAATTAAACCTGGAATTTTCTCCTGCTTTGCCCGGGTGGCTATTTAACCGCCAGGATAAAACCTATAAATTTAATTTTCTCGGAAAAGTCAAAGTTATATATCATAATCCGTCTTTTAAGAATACTTTCGGTAAGAATTGCCCTAAGATCAGATCAATCGCCTTTAAAGACAAGGATAATAAGCCGGTTTATTTAAAATCAAGCTTCATCCCTCCCCCTTTCTCCGAGCAGGTCAGGTCCCGCCTTATAAAACAAATCGATATTTATCTGGATTAGTTAATAATACTAAACCTCGTAGGTTTGGTTGAATTGTTTTCATTCTTAACCTACGAGGTTGAGAAGGTAGGAAATATTATCTAAAACTTCTTGCGGTAGTAAACTCTTACGATATGCCTTGTATCTAAGGTGGCAACACTTCCGCCGAAAGGGTCAAAAGTAACTGTGGCCACAGGCGATATCCCGGATTCGCCGTATTGCAAGCTGAGCTCGTCATCTTCTGACGGATAAAACCTGAATTCTGTAAAATAATTATGGTGGCCCAGATAAATCTTATCTTCTCCGCTTAACATCCTATTTATGTCATTCCAGCGTGAGTAAGTATACCGTAAGAAAACACCCATTTTTTTAGAAAACTGATAAGAAAGCTCGCAGCCAATATGATTCATGTTGTCGTCAATCTGGCCGGCACTTTTAAATTCGTTCCTTGTGTAATCAAGGTAAATTTCCATATTTTCTAATGGGTTTATCCTGAGCCCGGTTTTCCAAATATTATAAAACGGATATGGGGGCAGCGGAAATAGCCCCTGGCTGTAAAGAAAAGGCAATTGTTCACGGAAGATCTTATCGTTTTCGCTTGAGGTGACCGTTGTCATCGAAGAACTATTAAGGTCCCCTCTGGGGTAATTGTCATATGCAAGGGTCGAGTCATTTGTCCTTTCCCAGATCCCGGATAAGGAAATCCAGTCAGTAAACGAATACTCCAATCCTAATGACCCGGTTTTAAGGCTCGGGTCTTTGCCGTCTTCAATCGCAGCGTTTAGAAGGTAGTCCCCGGTTTCATTATCGAAAATAAACGGATCGGTCCCGCCTTTTGTTTTAGGCAGCTTTTGATAAATGCCTAATATTTTAGAAGTTAGTTTATCCGTTACTTTGACAGTCAATTCATCCCGTGCGACATTTTCAATGAATTTATTATTAGTATTATGTACGTTTCTTACATCAAAAAGGTTATCGATTTTGTTATCAAATAACTTTGTTTCAAGGCGGAATCCCAATACGCTTCTTCCGGTATCAATGCCGTTGCCTATTTTGTATGGCTCAAGGTCGTCCCAGCCAAGTGCGGACTGATAAAGCCCCGCGAAATAATACTTCATCGGTTGCCTGAAATGAATATGCCTTGACCAAAAAGTGTCATCTCTTGTCTCTCTATAGTTGGATAAGGTGGGGTCAAAATCATCGTCCATGCGGGTTGCGTAAAATTTATACCGGGCAAAAGAAGTGTCAGTTTCCTCGGGTTTTATCTCATAATAACCGTATTTAAGGCCGGTTATGTTTTTCCCCGGGAATGATCCCGTAACAGAGAAATTATAGGCATTACCCTGTTCCTGGCTTTTGTAATCAGGGTGCGTCAGGTCGCTTTGCGTTTTGGAGCCGGCGACTTCAAAGTCGAGTTTTAATCCGTCGAAAATTTCATAACCGATATCAAAGCCGCCCACATAGTTGGCCATGTCCCTGGCTTTGTTTTCATCCAGGCCCAATCTGTAAGTAAATAGGGCCCCAAGAGACAAATTATCCATCAGGAAATATTTTGCCCTTGTTGCGTTAATAATATTATCAACGCTATCGTAATCCTGCCATAGGCCTTTAGGTGTCGCAAAAGTGGAATTTAGTGCCAGGTTCTCAATAGTGTCTAGTTGCAGCGCAAACCCTCTTAATGCGGTCAGGCGCGTGCCATCGCTATCCCTGGTAAAATAAGATAAAGCATCATCAAGCTTACCCCGTGTAAAATCCTGCGGTGTAGCCCCGAAATTTAAATGGCCGGGGACCCAGCTGTCTATCCAGGGGCTCTCTTGCCACCAAATGTGATTATTTGATAAGCGTAAAGGGTCGTCGGAGGTGTAGGCCTGGTCCTGATAGCCGATAGGGAACACCCTTACTTTTGTCCCCTCCTGATTATAATCAAACCAGAATTCACGCAAGGGCTGGAAGAGGCGGTTGATTTCTGTTGCAGGAATGGGAAAAGAGTCGTTTGGAGTAAAAGCACCGGCAAGGCCCATAGCACTTGTTTTGCCGTCAACGACCTTGATCTCAGGGATGTTAAAAGAATTTCCGAACCTATCGCTATAAACTGTTTCGTTTATGGTATAACCGGTATTGGACCAGTATTTTAATTGCACGTCTGCTACATCGCCGAATACGCTTGTAATCGTGGCCTTGTCGCTTTTTCCGGTGAAACTCCATGGGTCAACGGTAATATTTGTATGAAAATTAAAGCCCTCTTTATTTTCCGTATCAAGGTTTACCCTTAAGCGGTCGTATACTCTCGGGTCGTATGTATTGGTCCGGCGGTTAAACGCGTCGTTTGAGAGGATGCGCCAATTTTTTTCGTTTAAATCAGCATTGGCTCTTTTCCAAATGAGGCTGTCATCCGGTGTTGAGCCGAGGCTTACTTGTGTTTCTCCGGTTACTTTCAACCCGCCAAAAGATAACCCGGCATCTTTCTCTGTGTCTTTCTGTTCGGCTATGAATTCTGCTGATCCTGCCAAAGCGTTATTTATGGCATCTTCCCTTGTTGGGTCTGTAATTTGAAGCTGTTCCCGTTCAATAGGAGCATAGCTTTCTTGGGTTTCTTTCTGCTTGAGTGCGGTATTTTTTGAAAAAATCGTATTTATGTATTTTTTTGCTGTTTTATTGTGCGGGTCTATCATCAATGCTTTGTTAAATTCAGTCAAAGCATCGTTTAGTTTACCTACTTTATAATAGGCAACACCCATCTCGCAGAGGTATTCTGCTGCAAGAGTCCCTGAATATGCCGTATTAATAGGCAATATATTTAATGTGAAGATTACGCTAACTATGAGTGATAATATTGGCTTTTTCATATGTCAAATATTATAGCCAATATTTTACAAAAGTCAATAAATAATTAGCTTATTCTTAAACTGTAAGTTATTGCAAGGTAGGTATTTATGGCGTGTCTTTCTTTGGTAAAAGGCCTTCACTTTCTGCTGCAAAAGATATTTTCAGGGAATGCATAAATAGTATCATTACCGGCTTTCCTTGGTTTTTGGCATAAACACTGCCTTTGATCCTGCAGAAGAACTTTTCTTTGTGTGTTTTAGTATCTTTTGACTTGAGGACGTAAAGGTAAGGAAGCGGTTTTTGGGCCTGGCCTTCATCGGCAATATCTTTAACTATATAAACAAAGTGGCGGTGAATAATGCTCTTTACCCCGTTTTCATCCATTGTCTCGGAGCTTGAGATTATCCGCCTTTTCTTTTCGTCAGAAATAAGGTTTTTAAAAACCAGGTCTCTCATTCTTTCCTTTCGAAGCAGGCCGGCCATAAAAGGCCGGCCTTCCCCTCTATTCTCCTTTTGGCTGGTGGGGAAATTCTTATTCAATCCCTAAAAAAAGTATGCAGCAAAATCACGTAACTTTCAAGGGCAGAAAGGGTTAATTATGAAAACGTTTACTTAAGTAAACTCAAAATTACCTGGATTTTTTGAATGAGAGGCGTGGTTCTTTGCCTTTTAAAAGGCGTTTTATATTGGGGAGGTGGCGCAATATGATAAAGAGGGAAAAAACAACGCTGAATACCGTAACCTGCGGGGATGTTTTTAAAGCGATAGTAAGTACCGGGAACAAGGCCGCTACCAAAAGAGACGCAACAGAAACTATCCTGGTAATAAGAAAACTCAATAACCAGATTATTACCAGCAACAACAATATAGTTCCAAAACCATTGATCTTAAGAGACAGCCCCAACATAACTCCTAATGTTGTAGCCACTCCTTTGCCGCCTTTGAAATTAAGAAAAACAGTCCAATTGTGGCCGATAACACAGCTTAGGCCAAGCAGTATCCGCAATAAATCGGGGTTTAAAGAAGATGTCTTTGCCAGGACGAAATCTCCGATAATAACTACCGGCAGGGCGCCTTTTACAATATCAAGCAGCAGTACCAAAATTCCGGCTTTTTTACCGAAAACCCTGAGTGCGTTTGTCGCCCCGATATTTCCGGAACCGTGTTTTCGTATATCAACTTTTTTGAAAATCCGGCCGTATAGAAATGCGGTCGGTATTGAACCGGCCAGATAACTAATGATGATTGCGGGAATTATCCACTGCATACAGGTATTTAAACCCCCTTTTGATATAATCCATCCCTGATATTATAGTAAAGACCACTGCTATTGACCAAAAAATGAATGCGTATTTAAACTGCACCATCACTGAGATTACCGAAAGCATCTGGAATGTAGTTGTAAGTTTCCCCCATCTTGTAGGCATGATATTAATATTTTGCCTTACAACGTAAATCACTACTGCTCCTAAAAGTATGATTACATCTCGTGAGATTACGATCAGGGTAACCCATAGGGGGAATTTTATCTGATTAGGAAAATCATGTATCAATGCCAGTGAAATAAACGCGCTCATTAAAAGAAGTTTATCCCCAAGGGGGTCAAGGACCATGCCGGCCTTTGAGATCTGCTTTGATTTCCTGGCAATATAGCCATCGACTGCATCCGAGATCACTCCGAGTATAAAGATAAACAAGGCGACAAAGCGCAGATAATCTCGCTGCGGATACTGGTAATATACAAGGCTCGCGATAAAAAACGGCACGCTTAAAATTCTAAAAGTCGATATTTTATTGGCAAAGTTCATTTTATTAACCGTATCCTGTTAAAAGGAAAATAGATAAAGATAGCCCTTCCCAGGATGTTTTCTTTGGGGACAAACCCCCAATAGCGGCTGTCCTGTGATGAAGCAGAATTATCGCCTAAGACAAAATAAGCATTGTCAGGGACAATGATTTTTACCCCCTCCTGCGCATAATCGCCCCTATTGTAATAATACCGCTGATTAAACGGAGAATCCAGAAGCGGGGTATCATTTATATAAATGGTCCCGTTTTTTATTTCTACGGTTTCTCCGGGTGTTGCAATAAGCCGTTTTATAAAATTCTTTTTAGGGTCTTCCGGATAAATAAAGACAATGACATCCCCTCTTTTTGGCGTTGTAAAGCCCGGGGTCCTTAACTTGATAACAGGGATCCTGGCTCCGTAGATCAGCTTATTTACAAGGATGATATCCCCTTCGACTAATGTATTGCGCATTGAACCGGTCGGGATTTTAAACGGCTCTACAAGAAAAATCCTTATTATAATGGCCAGTATCGCGGCGATGATTAATGATTCTGCCCACTCTCTTAAGACCGACTTCTTTTTCATATTTTCAGTACCTCCAAAAAAGCTTCCTGCGGAATCTCTACCTTGCCAAACTGTTTCAGGCGCTTCTTTCCTTGTTTTTGCTGTTCCCAAAGTTTACGTTTCCGGGTAATATCTCCGCCGTAACATTTGGCAGTGACGTGTTTACCGACAGACCTGACTTTTTCCGAAGCAATGATCTGGCTGCCGATTGCTGCCTGTATTGCAACTTCAAATAATTGCCTGGGGATCAACTCTTTAAGTTTTGATACTAAGGCGTGTGCCTTAAAAGTTGCCTTTTCTTTGCTCATCAATGAAGAGAATGCATCGCAAACAACGCCGTTAATAAGAATATCGAGTTTTACGAGTTTTGTAGGAAGGTAATCATTGAACTCATAGTCCAATGAGCCATAACCACGGGTTAGTGATTTAATCCTGTCGTAGAAGTCGACGATTATCTCGGATAACGGCATACTGAAGATTATTTTTACCCTGTCTTCCCCAAGGTATTCGTTTGACTGGAAAGTCCCCCTGCGGGATTTTGCAAAATCGCAGACGGCCTCGATATTTTCAACGGGTATTATCATCAATAATTTAACGTATGGCTCCTGGGCTTCCTGGATATCCTGGGGTGCCGGTAATTTTGCCGGGGTATCGACCTCTATTATCTCGTCAGTGACAGTTTTGACTTTATACACAACGTTAGGCACAGTGAGGATTAAGTTAAGATTGTATTCTCTTTCGAGGCGCTCCTGGACGATTTCCATGTGTAATAGGCCAAGGAACCCGCATCTGAAACCGGAGCCGAATGACTGCGAATTCTCCGGTTCAAATACAAATGAGGCATCTGAAAGTTTTAATTTATCCATTGCATCGCGCAGTTCGGGAAAATCTCCCGGGTTTACCGGATAAATGCCGCAAAAAACAAGCGGCTTATGCGTTTTGTATCCTGCCAGGGGTTCGGAACAGGGGTTTTTTGCGTCGGTAATGGTATCTCCGATGATAATCTCCCTGGGGTCCCTGATATTTGCGGTAAAATATCCGACTTCTCCGCAGGTAAGCGAATCTACCGCTGAATATTTAAGGTTAAAAACTCCTAATTCCTCTATCTTGTAATTTGTGCCTGAATGCATCATTTTTAATTGCGTTAGAGGCGTGATTTCCCCTTCGACTATCCTTACAAATACCACTACTCCTTTAAACTTATCGTAACGGCAGTCAAAAACAAGCGCTTTAAGGGCATCGATATTTTCTCCTGAAGGAGCCGGGATAACTTCGATTATCCTGTCCAGGATCTCTTCAATGCCGATTGATTCTTTTGCAGAAGCAAGGATAATGTCATCTTCCCTGAATCCCAGCACATTAACGATCTGTTTTTTTACGCGAGCTACATCCGCAGAATTTAAATCTATTTTATTTATTACCGGTATGATCTGCAGGTTATTTTCCATGGCAAGGTAAAAATTGGCCACTGTTTGGGCTTCTATGCCTTGGCCTGCGTCTACAACCAGGATCGCCCCCTCGCAGGCAGCCAGGGATTTTGATACTTCATAAGTGAAATCAACGTGGCCGGGAGTATCGATCAGATTAAAAATAAAATCACCGCCATGTTTTTTTGAGCGGTAGTTTATCCTGACCATCGAAGCTTTGATGGTAATACCCCTTTCTTTCTCCAGGTCCATGTCGTCTAAGAGCTGGGTGCCTTTATGAGAACGTTCGACAGTCCCGGTTATTTCAAGAATCCTATCGGCAAGCGTAGACTTACCGTGGTCTATATGGGCGATTATGGAAAAGTTCCGGATGAGTGATTTGTCCATGAATTAGCGGTTTATCTCTTGAAAGAGTTTGGCGACTACTTCTTCAATCGTAAGTTTAGTTGTGTCGATATAAATTGCATCGTCGGCTTTCTTTAAAGGCGCAACTTCTCTTGTTGAATCGATCTTGTCGCGGTTAGACAGGTCCATTTCAACATCTGCCGCGCTTATCTTTTGGCCTAAGCCGATAAGCTCTTTGTGCCTTCTGGATACCCTTTCCTGAAAGTTCGCGTCTATATAAAACTTTTTTTCGGCATCAGGAAAAACTACTGTCCCGATATCCCTGCCATCAAGGATGCTGTTTTGTCCTTTTCCCAGCCGGCGTTGGTTCTCTAGCATTACATCCCGGACACCTTTGATCTTAGCTACAAGAGAGACGAATTTTGTGATCCTCGGCTCCCTGATTTCTTTAGAAACATCGCATCCGTCCAGCAATACTTTCAGCGAACCGTCAGCATTATTGATGAGGTCAATGCCGGTATTATGCGCTAACGCTGACATTAATTCACTGTTTTCTACATCAATACTATTTTCCAGGGCCTTCAAGGTCAATGCCCTGTACATTGCTCCGGTATCAATATAAAGAAACCCCATTTTACGGGCTAAAAGTTTGGCAACGGTGCTTTTCCCTGCGCCTGCCGGTCCGTCGATTGCGATAATCATGCTAATTTTTCTCGTTTATTTTTGGATTTCTTAAGGCAATCCGATAATTTTTGTTTGTCGCCGCTTTTTATGGCTTTTTCAAGGATTGAAACAGAGGCCTTAAAAAGGCGGATTGATTGGGCCAGGTTCTTTCTATTGCTTAAAAAGATACTGGACCATAATTCTTCATCGGAGGCCGCGATGCGGGTAGTATCTTTCAGGCCTGTTGCTGCATAAGGAAAAAACTTTTCCGGAACCGAGTCAATCAAGGCAAAAGCAGTTATATGAGGCAGGTGGCTTGTAAAAGAAATTGCTTTATCATGTTCAGAAGGAGTAAGTATTTTAACTTTTGCCCCGACCTCCTGCCAAAGCCTCGTGACTATCTTTATTGCCTTGTCCCGGGTGTTTTTAACCGGCGTGATGATGACTACAGAATTTTTGAATAATCCGGTTTTTGCGTTCATTACTCCGCGTTTTTCAGAACCTGCCAATGGATGGCTGCCGCAGTAATTCGGAAAGATCTCGGATAATCTTGAGGTAATTGTTTCTTTTGTGCTGGCAACATCGGTTACTATACAGTCCCTTTTGATTATGCGCGAGATTTTAGGCGCTAATTTTAGGATCGTATCAACGGGCGCGGCAAAGATAAGCAGATCAGAATTTTCCAGGATCCTGTAGTCGAGCGAACCCTCATCGATTGCCCCGCATTTTTTAGCACGAAGCACGGATTTTTTGTGAAAACTAACCCCGCATATTTTGGAACAGAGTTTTCGTTTCTTTAACTCTAATCCCAGCGATCCGCCGATCAGCCCGACCCCTACTATGCCGACCTCTTTAAATAGCATTGTTAAATCTCTCTTCCGATTGCCCGGGCCAGATTTTTTAACTCGGCTACCAGGGCTGCGAAATTCGAAGGTGTTAATGATTGTGCTCCATCCGAAAGCGCCTCTTCAGGATGGCTGTGGACTTCAATTATCAGCCCGTCGCAGCCGGAAGCAACCGCTGCCTTTGATAGCGGGCCGACTAAACCCCATTTGCCGGCGGCATGAGATGGATCGACAACAATCGGTAAATGCGACAGCTGTTTTACTACGGGCACCGCGCTTATGTCTAAAGTATTCCGGGTTGCATCTTCAAATGTCCTGATGCCCCGTTCGCATAAAGCAACATTAAAGTTGCCTCCTGCCAGTATGTATTCAGCCGACATCAACAATTCTTTTACGGTAGAAGACATGCCTCTTTTAAGCAATACCGGTTTTTTGGTAAGGCCGACTTCTTTAAGCAGGTTAAAATTCTGCATATTGCGCGCGCCTATTTGAAGCACGTCTACATATTTGGCAACTAATTCTACGTCCCTGGGGTCCATAACTTCAGACACAGTAACCAGGCCAAGCCCTTTGCCTACCTCTTCAAGGTATTTCAATCCTTCTTCACCGAGGCCCTGGAAACTGTAAGGCGAAGTGCGCGGCTTAAAAGCCCCTCCCCGCAGGACCTCAACACCGGTTTTTTTAATTTCCTTAGCTATTGCATAGAGAGTATCAAGATTTTCTATAGCGCAAGGGCCGGCCATCAGGATTATCTTTTTACCGCCTATTTTTACTCCTTTACCCAGGTCAATCACCGAATCTTCCGCGCGGAATTCCCGGGATACTAATTTATAAGGCGCCAATACCGGCATGACTTTTTCAACGCCGGGGAATGCCTCCAGCGGAGTTACGCGCAGGATATCCTCAGGGCCGATTACGCCGATAATCGTCCTTTCGGTGCCTTTTGAAAGATGCGGCGTAAGGCCTAGTTTTTTTACTTTTTCTACCAGGTGATTAATCTGTTCTTCGGTTGTACCGGGTCTTAAGACAATAATCATTCAGCCCTCCAAACTATAAAACTTTCTTTAGGACCTTGATAAATCTTTCGTTCTCTTTTTTAGTACCGATTGAAACCCTTATAAAGTTATTTAAACCATATTGCTTCATATCCCTTACAATAACCCCGAATTTAAGCATTTCCTTAAAAACTCCCAGTCCGTCACGGCCGGCGTCAAAAAGGATAAAATTCGCGGCAGTCGGTACATATGCCAGGCCTAACATAGACAGATTGTCGTAAATAAACCTCTTGCCTTCTTTATTGATCTCTTTGGTTTTTCGGATAAATTGCTTATCGTCAAGAGCAGCAGCAGCCGCTGCCTGAGCCAGGATATTGACATTAAATGGCTGCCTGACTCTTTCCATGTATGAGCACAAATCACTCTGGGCTATCGAATATCCTATTCTTAAGCCCGCCAACCCGTATGCTTTAGAAAAGGTCTTTAATACAATGACATTGTTTTTGTTGAAATATTTAAGGCCGCTTACGAAATCATCGGCATCAATAAAGACATCATATGCCTCATCCAGGACCACAATAACGTTCTTCGGCAGCCCAGCCAGAAAATCATCAAGCTCTGTTTTGTTTACATAGGTACCTGTCGGGTTATTCGGGTTTGCTATGAATACCAGCTTTGTATTCTTATCGATTTTGTTCCTAATGGCATTAAGGTCAAACTTAAAATATTTTAACGGTACTTTGACTATTTTTTTTGCATTGGCCTGCGAAATGATCCCATACTCAAGAAACGCCGTATCAGAGGTGATGATATGTTCATCATCTTCGACAAAGGTTTTAATGATTATATCAATAAGCTCGTCTGAGCCGTTGCCTAAGACGATGTTAGCCGGTGATAAATTCAACGTTTTTGCGATCTTCTTCTTGAGATAGAATCCCGAACTGTCCGGGTAACGGTTTATTTCCGGCAGGGCCTTTTTAATTGCCCGTATGGCATATGGCGATGAGCCCAGAGGGTTTTCGTTGGAAGCCAGCTTTATCACATCCCTTAAGCCGAGCTGGCGTTTAGTTTCCTCTATTGGCTTGCCTGCCACATAAGGGGCTATATTAAAAACACTCTTTCTTGCTAAATTTTCCATTCTATTCTTTTACCGGGTATGAACCGAGTACTTTCAGGAATTTGCATTTGCTTTCCAGTTCCTGCAATGCGAGTTTTACTTTAGGATTATCTTTGTGCCCTTTCAGGTCCAGGTAGAAATAATAATCCCAGGCCTTCTTTTTAGAGGGCCGAGATTCTATTTTTGTCAGGTTAATGCCGTATTTCTTAAAAGGGACCAACATATCATGAAGGGCGCCGATCCTGTCTTTAATAGAAAAAAGGATCGAGGTCTTATCGTATTTTGTCGGCAGGACGCAGGCGTTCCCGATTACTAAAAACCGTGTAATGTTATGCGGAGAATCTTCGATGTCCTTAGCAATGACTTTTAACCCGTAAACTTTGGCCGCTAATAATGATGCGATGCAGGCGCTTTGTTTATCTTTTGCAGCAATTTGGGAAGCGCGCGTAGTGCTGGATACTTCGATGGTCTCAACACAAGGCAGATGTTCCTGCAGCCATATCCTGCATTGCCCGAATACCTGCGGGTTTGAATAAACACGTTTTATTTTTTCTCTTGGGTTTTTCGCTAGCAAGTTATGCGATATATCCAGGATAACCTGGCTGCAAATCTTAAGGTCAGAATCAACGAACATATCCAGTGTATAGCTGATAGCCCCTTCAATAGAGTTCTCTATGGGCACCACGCCGAAATTAGCGCTCCCCTTTTCAACTTCAAGAAAAACATCAGAAATACTTTCGCAGGGAAGGTACTCCACTTGCGAGCCGAATCTTTTTAATGCAGCAAGATTCGAAAAACTGGCTTGTGGCCCCAGGTACGCAACAGTGATCTTTTTACCTAAACTCAAGCTTGAAGACATGATTTCCCTGTAAATCGCTTCGAGGTTATTATTTGACAGAGGCCCTTTATTTCTGGACAAAATCTTATTAAAAACTTCTATTTCTCGGTCAGGAGAATATATACTTTTGCCTCCGCTTGTTTTTGTTTTTGCCACGGCCAGAGCATTCTTTGCGCGTTCGTTTAAAAGCCCAATGATCTTTTCGTCGATTCTATCGATACTACGGCGCAATTTTTTCAGATTCATTTGCCCGCTCCTTTTCCTGATTATCATTTATAGGGTTTTGGTTAGTGCCCTGTTCTTCGATCGGCTCGATTTCAATTTGTTGGTCATCTTGGCCGAGAGAAGCATTCATTTTGGAGAAATCTTCCATCTTTGGCAGTTCATTCAGGGATTTCAGGCCGAAATATTCCAGGAATCTCCTGGTAGTCCCAAAAACAAGCGGCCTTCCCGGCGTTTTTTTTCTGCCGGCTACACGGATTAATTCCTTTTCAAGCAAACTAGCTATGACTCCATCGACATTAACATTTCTCAATAACTCTATTTCAAGTTTTGTCAACGGCTGTTTGTATGCAATTATTGCCAGGGTCTCTAATGCGGGTTTGGATAATTTTTCTGTCCTTTTGCCTTTAAACAGTTTTCGTATGAACGGGGCAAATGCGGGCGCCGTGATCATCTGAAAACCGCCTGCGATTTCAACCAGGCGCAGCCCCCTGTTATTAGATTCATACTCAGTTTGTATTTCTTCGATAAGTTTCCTGATATCAGCGGTCTGGTATCCTCCAAGCGCAAATTTAATCTGTTCTAGGTTCAGCGGCCGGTCGCTTGAGAAAAACATTGCTTCGATCGCTGATTTTATATTGTCCTGGCTCATTTTATCTTTTTTTGTTTGTATACCTCATTTAGTAGTTCTTCCGTGGACTGAATTCCTGCCGCCTGCTCCATGGCTTTTCTGATCATGTTCATTGCCTCGGACTTCTTGTATTGAAGCTGTGTTAACACATCCAGCGCTTCTTCGATTATATCATTACTGCCGATTGAGGGCGCCTTACTTGAAGCATCCTGTATCAAACCGAATTTCCCTACTTTATTCTGAAGTTTAGCGATTATATCCCTTGCTTTTTGCTGGCCGATACCCGGCAAGGTCCTTAAAAAGTTCATATCGCCTTCATCGATTGCCTTGGCAATAAGCGATATCGGTTTATTAATCGCTTTTAATGCTGCCCGGGGCCCTATGCCTGAAACGCTTATAAATGCCTGAAAAAATTCTTTCTCAACTTCATTCAGAAAACCGATCAGGATAGGGATGCTTTTTGAGGGCTCGACTTGAAAATAATGGTATGTGATAAGGTTTATGGAGCCGTCTTCGTCGGTATTTTCTTCTATGCGCTGCATCACCGCCTGCGGCAGGAATATTTCGTAACTGATACCGTTTATATCAAGCAGGATATAATTGTCGTTTTTTTCTATTAGCTTGCCTTTTATCCGCGCAATCATATTATTTTATGCCCTTGTTATATAACAGTGCGCTATGGCTAAGGCCAACGCATCGGTAACGTCGTTATATTTAGGCAGGCCTTGCAGGCCCAGGATATCGGCGACCATTTTTTGCACCTGAGTTTTTGAAGCAAGCCCCCTGCCTACAATTGCCTTTTTTATCCTGGTAGCGCCATATTCCATCAACGGTACATTCTGGCTGGCGCAAGCCAGGGCTATTACGCCTCGCGCATGCCCCAAAATATATGAAGTCGCCGGATGCCTGTAATGGGAATATATTTTTTCAAGGACCATGCAGTCCGGTTTTGTATCTTTGATTAGTTTAACGACTGCCTTAAAGATTTTATTCAATCTTAATGCCAAGTTATCTTTTGAAGAAGTGCTGATGATGCCTGCTTCTAACAGCGAAAATTTCTTTTCCCTTATATTGATCGCCCCATAACCCGTAATAGAAAGTGCAGGGTCTATCCCCAGGACTATCATATTTCAGGCATTAGAAAGCTCTTCAATTATTTCATCGGGGATATCGAAGTTTGCATATACTTGCTGCACATCGTCATGTTCTTCAAGTGCTTCAACAAGCCCTAAGAGCTGCTTTGCTTCATTCCCAGCGATTTTTATTGTTGATGAAGGGATCATGGTCACTTCTGCATCCTGGCATTTGATCCCCTTGGCATCGATCGCCTGTTTTACTTTCTCAAAATTCTGCGGCACGGTGAAGACCTCAAAATTCTTTTCGTCTGATTTCATATCTTCGGCACCCGCTTCCAGGACAAGAGACATCAACTCATCCTCATTTGCCTGCGATTTCTCAATTAAAAAGTAGCCTTTTTTTGTAAACATCCAGCTTACTGCGCCGGCGCCGGCAAAATTGCCCCCTCTTTTTGACATTATATTACGCAATTCTGCACTTGTCCTGTTTTTGTTATCGGTAAGAGCTTCAACCATAATTGCAACTCCTCCGGGGCCATAAGCTTCATAGGTGACGCTTTCATATATAACTCCCGGAATCTCACCCGTGCCTCGTTTTATTGCCATCTTTACATTGTCCTGAGGCATGTTTGCTTCTTTGGCTTTCATCATTACTGCGCGGAGCCTGGAATTAATATCCGGATTACCGCCTCCTTCGCGAGCGACTATAGTAAGCTCTTTGATGATTTTTGTATACAGCGCGCCTTTTTTAGCGTCGGCTGCCATTTTTTTGCCCTTATTTGTCTTCCATTTAGAATGACCTGACATGATTTAGACCTCCTGAATTAAATGTTTAACTACACACGCTATACCCAATACTCAAAATAAATAAGGACAGGCATATAAGCCGGGTTCTGTCTTGATGCGATTGTTTCGCTTCAGAAATGGCCATTCCTCTAAGTCCCGGTGTTACCACCGGGATCAAGCAGCCTACCCTCCCGCCCTTCCTTAAATAGGTTATCGGAGGGGCCGTCCTTATCCTGTCTCTCGACAGGAAGGGCGGGACTATTCGGCTTTGCTCCACGCAGAGATTGCTCGTTTCACATCTTCGCCAAGGCGAAGGCTCGTCTCTGTAGCTCTGATCCTCATCTTGATTACTCAGGATGGATGGGAGTTACCCACTACGCCGCCCCATGGAGCCCGGACTTTCCTCCCCTGCGCCTTACGGTGCAGGGGCAGCCATATCTGCCTGTCCTAATTTTCAAAACTAACCGTGGTTCTTAAAAAATTCCTTGATCGCTTTATTTGCTAACTTATCCGCACCGGTATTTTGTGTGCGCGGAATATGGCACACCTCTACTTTTTCAAATGCGGAAATTAAATGCATTGCCTGTTTAAATAATACGGCAATATTTGCATTTTTCACTTTATATTCACGGTTCAACTGCCGGCATAAAAGCTGGCTGTCGGAATAGACATAAATTTCTGGCGCTTTCATTATCAGGGCTTCCTGCAATGCAAATATCAACGCCGTGTATTCTGCGACATTATTCGTAGTTTTACCGATATAACTTGAAATATTCTTTAGGACTTCGTTTCCCCTGCAAATGACTACGCCGATTCCGGCAGCTCCGGGATTACCTTTTGAAGCACCGTCAATATAGATATCCATCCGGCTCATTCGTCTATATAAAGGATGCGGTTGCAGATCTCGCAGGTAATAATATTATCGTACATTTTTATAAGATTGATCACCTGGGGAGGCATTGACATGTTGCAGCCCTGGCATGAACCGTTTTTAACTAAAACGATCCCCAGGCCGTCCCTGTTCGCCAGGATCCTTTCATATTGAGTGAAGATTTTCTGATCGATTTCCGGGATTACTTGTTTTCTTTGCCCTTCCAAAACAGCCAAGCGGTCATCGATTATTTTAATCCGCTCTTCTACTTTTTTCTTCTCTTGGTTAAATATCGTTTCTTCTTCTTTCAGGCGCGACTTTTCTTGATCGATCTCGATTTTTAACTTATCTATCTGTTCCAGCGCCTGCAGGATCTTGTCTTCCGTAACAGAAACATCTGCTTTAGCATCGGCGATCTGCTGCAGCATCGTGTTGTACTCTTTATTTGTTTTAAGCGCATATAACTGTGATTGTAATTTTTTAACGCCTTCTTCTTTTGTGCCAAGCTCAAGCTCTATATCTTTTTTTTGCTTTTGTATGTCCTGTGAATTTTTCTCAAGCTCGGCAAGCATCTTCTTTTTTTCTTCGAATCTGGCCTCGATTTCTCGGATCTCCAGAGGTTTTGATTCCTTTTCATTATTCAAAGAATAAATTTCTGAGTCAAGCGCCTGTAACTTTACCAGGCTTTCCAGTTGCGATTTTAGGTTTATACCTTCCAATTATCTTTCCTTTTTATAATCATCAAATGGGCATTAGAGGATTTGAACCTCTGGCCTCTACAATGTGAGTGTAGCGCTCTAACCAGCTGAGCTAAATGCCCAGACTACTCCGACTGGGCCCAGAAGGGTTCGGACCTCCGACCAAGTGATTATGAGTCACCTGCTCTACCACTGAGCTATGGGCCCTAAGTATTAACTAACTCTTTATTTACAAATGACTTATCAGAAATGTCTTCTGTGGATAACTTTTCAAAATTTAACCATTGTGCCAATTTTGTGCCAAAATTTGCACTAAGTCTATCGCCGAGCAACTCAACTGCCCGTTTTTTATGATCCGGTGATAAATGGCTGTATCTTAACGTCATATCCAAAGTTTTATGGCCCAGTAATTCTCTTACTGTATTTAAATCAATGCCGTTCATCACAAGATGAGAGGCAAAAGTATGCCTTAAATCATGGAATCTGAAACTAGAATTTTTAAGTATACCAGATTTTTTACATGCTGTAAAGAACGATTTTTTTATATCACCGAATGGCTCACCGTTCTTATTGCAAAAAACATATGGGCTATCAGGGTGTTTTCTTATTTTCAATAAAAATGATTTAACTTCGTTGTTCATTCTGATTTCTCTTTTTTCTCCATTCTTTGTTTGGCAGAGGTATATTATATCTCTTTTAAAATCAATATCGTGCCATTTAAGATTTAAGATCTCGCCCTTCCTCATGCCTGTATGCAGCGCAATAATTACAATCGGCTTTAAATGTTCATCGCAATTAGCCAATAATTTGAATATTTCTTCTTTTTCCAGAAAACGAAGGCGGGGCTGTTCTTTAAATAATCTAACGCCCTTAACAGGATTCTTACCGTTAAACCGGCCCCATGCTATAGCTTTATTAAAAAGGCATTTTAAGCAAGCCAAATCTCTATTAACCGTAGCACCGGAAACCTCACCTGCCCTCTTTGTCTTAAACTTTTCAACTTCAAAAGGCGTTATTTCGTGTAAAAATTTATCTCCAAAATATCTATGTAGAGTATTAGTCCTATCGATGTCTGAATGATATGACCTCTTATTTTTTGCGTGTACTTCTAAATATTCTTGGGCAAAGAATTTAAACTTAATTTTCTCAAATTTCCTAATATTCAAAAAAATACCCTCTGCTACTTCAGTAAGCCTTTTACTTAAGACTGTTTCTGCAAAACGCTTGTTCTCGCCAGCCGCTTCCCTTACCCTATGACCATCAGCAAAAAAATCTATATACCAAATCTTGCCCCGCCTATACACCCTGCCTTTTCTATACATAACTCACCTGCCTGCTATAATTTTTTTTAACTTCTCAAAATCCTCTTCTGTCCAATAGCGGTAATTTGACATTAGTTCACGTTTTGCTTTGGGGATTTTGCCTGTTTTTTCCCAATAAAACAGGGTCCGGCGCTCAACGCCTAGATGATTTTCTATTTCTCGTATATAATACTTCTTGCCAATTTTTTTCATACTTTTCATAGTTTAACATTTAATGAATTCTTTGTCAAACTATTTTATAGCCCAGGATTAATATGCTGATGCTCTAACCAAGCATCTATTTCTCGCAAATTAAACCGGACTATCTTCCCTATTTTATAGTAAGGTATCTTCTTCAACTGAATCCACAGATATATAGTATGAATACTTATACCCATGTATTGGGAAAGTTCTTTTACTGATAAGTATTGTTTATTTTCTATATACGTTTTGTTCATTACATACCATAACCCTTTTTCTCAAAAATCGCCTCGCTACGGGCTTCCTAGCAATTCTGCTGTGCTTGCAGGGTACCCCCTTCTTTAAGTTTGGCAGAATCTTGCTGCTTGCTTTTAAAGAATGGGCAATTAACGACTTTTACCTGTTGCCATTGCTTACACTCCTGAATACATTGAGCGCAAAGCTTGTTTACTCCATTTAAAGGCATATTTCCGCATTCCCCTTTTGCTTAACTTATCCACAGAATTAACAGTCATTTACTTACTACTATTTTTTTAATATTCTTCTATTCTTATATACGTGGTATATGCCTCCACCTTTTTGGGTGGACTATAGACCACTATGAGGGTGGTCGCGTATCCACTACCCTGGTGGTTAAATGTATTTTGGCTTCTGTAGTTTTCCACAATCCCAAGCCTTATAATCCCTGTTTAGACTGAGATAATTCCTCTGGTTTATTTTTTCTATAGTAATTACACGCCCATCCCTAAGCCTCTTTATCAGTCTTTTGATATAGCGCAGGTCAACCTTTAATCTACGAGATAAACTGACATAGCTGATAGGGGCCTTTTCCCTATTCCAACCGCAGGTCATCCTGATAATAAATAAGATAATCCTCTGCTCAGTTGAATTAAAATGATAATCCAGCAGCGTTTCTATGAGGTCATTAGGGACCTTGGTATAAGGGTCGAACTTAAGAAAGTTGTTGTCCATTTAAAGAATTTTAGGCATAAAAAAAGGGCTGGCTCCGAAGATTTTTCTCTTCGAAACCAGCCCTCGTATTACATGACGTAAGTCGGGTCGGTTCTTCTTTGAAAGATCAGCCGTCTTATGCGATAAGTGGGGCTGATTTT
>VGKM01000002.1 GCA_016867005.1 Candidatus Omnitrophota bacterium
CATTTTGCTTGCCGCAAAAATTTGGTGGACCTGAGCGGATTCGAACCGCTGACCCTCTCGTTGCGAACGAGATGCTCTCCCAGCTGAGCCACAGGCCCAAAACAATTAAAAAGTTGATATATTATAACATTAATTCTCGGAAGGATAAACAAAAACTAGAGGTATTGTTATTTAAAAGCAGTAGTATAAGTAAGAAAGCGGCTTTTCAGGGTGACTTCCGGATTATCCGTGCTTACCGCAGAAGCAGGGTTATAGCGGGCGACTAAAGCAACTTCCAGCTTTGACGCGCTATCGGTAATAAAAATATTAAAACCCTGAGTAGGATGAGTTGGGATGGCTCCGAAACGGACCCCTGAAACTATCCTATTAGATAAAACCTCGCCTGCCGGACAGGCCGGAGAACCTGCCCCTACCGGAGTACAGCTAAAATTAAGCGTATTGCCGGCCAGCCTGTAATTAAAAAATAAATCATCGGTAAAAATTCCTGGAGTCGCTATGGCATTCGTATCTATGCGGACACGAAAACCGTCAGCAAGGGCCTGCATGGGCGGATTATTCACATCCCCTACCGCGCTCTGGACCCTCTTAGCGATATGCGAAAGCAGAAAAGAAACTTCATTCTGGACTTTTGCGCGCCTGTCGGCATTAATAGTATGAAAACGGCCGAAGTTTTCTATGCTGGCGAAAGTCAGCACTACAACGCCTAATAAAACCATTGCTATTAGTAGTTCAAGGAGGGTGACACTTTTTTTTGACATGGATTATTGCGGCTCGTTCCAGGTGATAGTAGTTATTATTTTCCGGATATTGGCCGTACTTGGATGGTTCATCACTTCGTATTTTGCGCTATACTCTACCCCGCCCATTATCCTGTCAGCCAACGGAGGGCAAAAAGGCTGCTGTATATGCCCGCCTACGCTATCGCAATATCGGGCAACAGCCTGTTGCGTCAGGGGATTATTGGGCCTGTTCCATCCGTTATCAGCCCCGTTAATAAGTTCATTCTGAGAAACATAATTTTGAAACGGGTTCATGAATAATTGCCCCAACTGACCGCCTACCATACGATACCGCGCATGAGAAATATACTTCTTCCCGGCAGCGAAAATCCCGCTTAAGCCGATCACGGTAATAGCGATAATAATACTGGCAATGACGATTTCTAATATTGTAAAAGCCCTGTTATTTTTCATCAGCATAAAAAAAAAGGGGTCAGGCCCGACTAATAGGGCCTGGCCCCTGACCCTTAACTAATTTTTACCAACTGCATCCGCCTGAATATGGATCATCAACAGCATCCGTAATACACCAGACATTTGCAGGAGTGCTTACCCGCCTTGCCTTGGCGGAAAAATTACCTGGCCCTGTGCTTTCTATTTTATATTGCCAGTACGGATTTGCCCCTGGTATCGCCAGCTTTAAATCGTTGTTTATCGTCCCGGTAGTTGATATGGGGCTGGCCGTAGTTGACGGATAATAAAAAGCATTTTCCATGCGGTAAATTTTCTCTGCTGCGCGTATAAGAGACAAATTTGACTTTGCTTCCCTTTCCAGTGTTTTCTCTTTGAAAGGGCCGAAATTAGGCAAAGCTAAGGCAGCCAAAACGCCAACAAGGATAATTACCACGATCATTTCAAGCAAAGTTACACTTTTCCTTCTTTGTTTTTTTGGCATTTTCTGGCTCGCTTTTCTTAAGTTTTATAAAACTAATAACCTGGGGTGCTGCCTGTCCAGCTGCCGTCCTGGCTTAATACTAGTACGTATGCAACTGTGCTAACAGGAGGTTTTCCGCCTGCTGTGCATCTTGTAGCAGTACAAGTTCCGGTTGCAGCACAAGCATAGGAAAAATAATGAGTAGCCTGGGCACATCCTACAGGAGCTTCTACTCCCATATTTGCAATAGTAGCAGTATAAGCACCATACTCCAAACTATATGCTCTTTCAGCTGTCCTTAATGTGCCTAATAATGCCCTTGCTTCTCCTGCGCGGCCCTTTTCAACCATCTTTGTATACTGCGTGAACCCTAATGTTGCCAGAACACCGATGATGATAATAACAATGATTAATTCCAAAAGCGTAAAACCCCTTCTCATTTACTCCTCCTTTACCCATGTAGGGTACACCAGCGCATTGCCCGATGGGCACACTCGGCAATCCTTTATGCCGAGGTGCATGATAGCGCCGGGTGTCTTAGAAAAATGTTTAATACCATTATTTTTATTTTATAAACATTTAAGGATTTGTCAATACCTTTTATGCTATAACAACCCCGATTACCCCGAAATCTTAGAGATCTGGAATATCGGCAAAAACATCCCGATGATCATAATGCCGATTACAAAGCCCATGAATATAAGGATTATCGGTTCAAACATTGCAGAAAAACGCGTCAAGAAAACCTCAACGAATTCCTGGTAAAAAGCATTTATTTTTTTAAACATCTGGGGAAGCTCCCCTACTTCTTCGCCGATAGAAACCATCTGGACCACCATCGGTTCAAAAAAACCGCTTCTGTCAAGCGGCACGCTTAGATTTTTTCCTGACCTCACCTCCTCTTTGATCTGGCGGATGATATCAGCCATAATAAGGTTGCCGACGCTATGCTCGGTAATCTCCAATGAATACAAGATCGGAACGCCGCTTTCTACAAGCGTTGACATTTCCGAAGAAAACCTTTCTATTACCAGTGCCCTGAAGAAATCGCCGAAAACAGGCAGGCTGTATTGAAATTTCTCAAATCTTTTCCTGCCAGTTTTTGTCCTGATATACTGCCTGAAAAAATAAAAAATAGCGCCGCCGCCTATAAGCATAACAAGAAAACCCTTTTTGATAAAATTACTTACATCAATAAGTATTTTTGTAAGAAAGGGCATTTCGATCTTAAAGCCCTCAAACAACTCGGCAAACGTCGGGATGATCTTGATGGTCAGAAACAAAAGCGCCCCGAAACCCGCAAACATAAGTATCGCAGGATAAATAAGGGCTGAAACGATCTTGCGCTTAAACGCCTCATTCCTTTCAAGATACCCTGCCAGGCGGCTTAAAACCATAGCCAGGTTTCCGCTTGCTTCGCCGCTTTCCACCAGGTTCACCCATAGGTCAGAAAAAACAGTAGGATGTTTTGACATAGCTTCATGCAAACTTAAGCCCGCTTCCATATCTTTTTCCAGCCTGACCAATACATTATGCAGTTTAATACTTGTTACCTGCATAGAAATAATATCCAAACTCTTTAATATAGTGACACCTGCGCCCAATAACGTAGCAAGCTGCCTGCAGAAAAGGACCAGGTCTTCGCTGGAAAGGCCGTAGTGTTTCATTTTCAGTTTTGTGCCTGCGATTTTATCGGGAGAAATGCTCGCGGATTCTTTTTGTTCGGCAGCCATGATATTCACAATAAGCAGGCCTTTAGCCTGCAGGCGGCTGATAACTTCTTCCTGGTTAAAGCCCTCTTCTGCCCCGCTTACTTTTTGCCCCTTATTGTCCCGTGCAATATAAAAAAACCGTGACATTATTATTCTCCCAATGTGACTGAAAAAGCTTCTTCTAAAGAAGTGACTCCCATTTCCACTTTTTTAAGGGCTGATTCGTAAAGTGTCTGCATCCCGGCAGCCCTGGCAGCTTCCCGTATTTTTTGGAAAGAAGCACCTTGATTGATCAGGCCTTTTATTTCTTCATTAGTTGCCATGACCTCAGCGATACACAGCCTTCCTTTATATCCGATCTGCCCGCATTTAGGGCAGCCCTTGGGGCGATAAATCAGGTCGGTTTTTAAGTTTATATTTTTTAGCTGTTCGGCTGACGGTTCATAGGCCTCTTTACAGTCGGGGCATAATCTTCTGATCAGGCGCTGAGCAACGACTAATAAGAGAGAAGGTGCCAGAAGATACGGCTCAATGCCGATATCAATTAAACGGCTTACGGCCTGAGGCGCGTCATTTGTATGCAAGGTACTTAAAACTAAATGGCCTGTTAAGGCAGAACGAATACAGATCTGCGCGGTCTCAAGGTCTCTTACCTCGCCAACAAGCATCACATCCGGGTCCTGCCTTAAAAAAGAACGCAGTGCAGCGGCAAAAGTAAGCCCGATGTCGGGTTTAACTTGTACCTGATTGATCCCCTCCAGTTTATATTCTACGGGGTCTTCGATAGTAATGATATTTTTTGTCGGGCTTTTTATTTCATTAAGCATTGCATATAAAGTCGTTGTCTTACCGCTTCCCGTTGGGCCGGTCAAAAACACCAAGCCATATGCGGCATTCATCGCCTTACGGAGAACTTCCAATTGCTTTGCATCAAATCCCATCTGGTTCAGGTCAAGCACTACCGAACCCCTGTCCAGGATCCTCATGACTACTTTCTCGCCATAGATAGTGGGGATTGTAGAGATCCTTAAGTCAACAATGCGATTTTCCAGCTTTACCGGAAATGCCCCATCTTGAGGAAGGCGTTTTTCGGCAATATCAAGTTTACTTAATATTTTTATACGGGAAATAATAGGCATGTGCAAATGTTTTGCCGGAGGAGGGATTTCAAAAAGCTTCCCGTCAATCCTGTATCTTAAGGAAATCTTGTCTTTAAACGGCTCTATATGGATATCGGATGCGCGCTCATCGATCGCCTGGCGGATGATTAGGTCTACGAGCTTGACCACAGGCGCTTCTTCAGCACGGGCGATCAGTTTATCCAGGCTCAATTCCTGGTCAGTTAACTCAACGGCTTCTGTTGCGCTTTCAAGGGAGCTGATATCATACGTATCTTTTACCGCCTTATCAAGCATGGCTGAGCGGCCATAAAATTCGTCAATTGCGCGGACTATATCTGAACGGGTGGCAACAACGGGATTAATATCGCAACCGGTTAATTTTCTTAAATTGTCGATTAATATAAGGTCCAGCGGATCGACCATTGCTATGGTCATGGACTTGAAAGTCCGGGAAAGAGGCAGAACCAGGTTCTTTACTGCGAAATCATGCGGTATGAGCTGCTCAAGGCCCTGGCCCGAAGCCGGCTTGAGCATTCCGGTACCTAAAGAAAAATACGGGATGCCAAGCTGTTTTCCTAACACTGCCACCAGCTGGTCCTCTTTAACCACCCCAAGCTTGACCAGGACTTCGCCCAGCCTGCCGCCTTCCTGGCGCTGGACACTGATTGCTTTTTCCAATTGTGCGGGATTAAGCAGGCCTTCCTTAACAAGAAGCTCGCCTAACCGGAGATATTTCTCTTTCGGCATTATTATTTTATTTTAAATCAAAATTGTTGAGGCTCTTGCTAATTACTGCCTCGCGGTCGAATGAACAAACGTTGGCCTGTTCTCTTTCCGGAAAACTGAGCGGCTTTGTATCTTTGGATAAACTCGCATATTTTTCTTTGACCGCGCTGTCTTTTATTATATGCGGAGTTATGAAAACTAACAACTCTCTTTGTTGATTTTTATCGTTATCTCCGCCTTTATGCCTGAATAAACTTCCAATAAACGGGATGTCCCCCAGGAAAGGCAATTTTGTTTCCGTATTCAATACTTCGTCGCGGATAAGGCCGCCGATAACAACGGTCTCGCCATCTCTTATCCTGACCAATGTTTTTGTGCTGCGCTCTTCCGGGTCCCTGAACGACCCTAAATTGCTGGTGATACTGCTTGCTGTCGCCTGGGCTACTTTAGGATAAATAAACATGGTAACCTCTCCTGTTTCAACATTTATCTGGGGAGTCACCCTTAAAAGCACGCCCGTCTCTGACCTCTCTGCTTCAGCAGTAATTTCGCCTGTTGCTCCGCCTGACCCGCTGCTTGATTGCGTAACGCCGATGGCTTCATTCGTTGCTATCCTGATTTCAGCGGTTTCGTTATTCAGAGTAAGTAAACGCGGCCTTGCTAAAAATTTTGTATCTGTCTGCGTGCGTAAAAAATCAAAAACAAGCTCTAAGCTGCCGAAGGTTATGTCTCCGGGAGTAAACTTTTGAGTAGCGCCTAATACGCTTGTAAGCCCTCCAATGCCGTCTTGAGGAGCGCGGTTTCCCATAGGAAAAGTAGTCATCCTGGAAGCACCCTCAATACCAATAGACCATTCACTGGCGCCTGTCCAGTCAAACCCGATCTTATCTACTGTATTTTTGCTTACATCCAACATTTCGACTTCAAGCATGACTTGCGGCACAGGGATATCCAACGCGGCAATAGTTTTGCTGATTACGGCCATTCTTCTCGGAGTATCGGTAACAATCAAGCTATTTGTCCGGAAATCTTCTATTACCGAGCCATATTCGGATATCAGTTTCTTGACTGCTTTGGTTATACCGCTTTCTTCTTCAATCGCCCACTTGCCGGAAGTACTGCTATCGCTGGAGCCGGAAGAAGAACTTGAAGAGGTGCTGGATGTCGAACTGCCTCCTCCGGAAGCAAATCCTCCTGCGGTCTGTTCTGAAGCTTTAATATTGGCGGCCATTTCCTCTTTCAAAGAAGAAGAAGAAACAGTAGCATATTTTAAATAGAATATCTGGGTCAATGTCTCGATCTGCGGCCTGCCAAGGTCCTTGACTATAAAAATATTAGAATCCCTGCTAAGTTCATAAGCAAGGTTGTTGGCTTTAAAGATCTTGTCCATTGCTTCCTTAATAAGCACTTTATCCAGGTACAGGGTGATCTTCCGCTCCTGGACGCCTTCAGAGGAAATAAAATTCAGCCCCGACTGGACAGAAAGGATCTTTAGAATATCCTTAAGCGGCGCGTCCTGAAAATCCATCGAAATAGTCACTTCAGGATTTTCAAATGGCAGCTCCAGGTTTGCGTTCAGTTTAAAAGGGAACAACAAAGAAAAAATAGTTAAGAATGCGAATAATCTAAAGTTTCTTTTCATTTTCTCCTCCTTTTGGAGTATCATTTTTTTCTTTCAAGTATGCCGAAGCCGGAGATGATATTTTAAATTGCCGGCCCTCATAAAATATATCGATGCCTGACTGGCTTATGTTTATGATCCTTGCTTTTTCTATCACATCGCCGATCTTTAAAACCTTATTGTTTATAATTGCCTGCGGCTGTTGGCCGCCCCAGACTACGCCCTGGATCTTTAAATCAGGCGGATTGACTACAACATCTATTTCAGGCCCGGCGTCCTGTACAGCCGCCTTAGTACGGAACGGGTCTTTTAAATTAGACGCGTTATACTCTGCTTTTGGCCGGGTGACCGTTATTTCGGGCGGCCGCGTATCCGCTTCTATTCTTTTTATTTCTTCATATTCTGACCTTAATGAAAACGCATTGCCGGCATAATAAAAGCTGGCCGCGGCAATAAAAAAGGACAAAAGTATTTTGGGTATGTTCTTCATAATTTTAATCAACTCATAAATAAAACAGTCGCTACGCGCATATCAACAGACAACTTTTCTGCACCGCCGGTTTTAATTTGATTGATAACCAGGCTCTCAACAATAAATATGCCGGGGTCGCTTTCAATCCTTGCAATGAAATTACCTATATTATGGTAAGTATCGGCAGAGATCCTAAGATCATAAGTTTGCCTGACAAAATGATCCTTCTTTTCTTCCAAACCCGGTTTTATAGAAACGATATTGACAGAAGCTAGTTTGGCGATATCCCCCAAAATATTAAAGACATTAGCGTTCTCTTTGCTATTGATGAATTTAGCATAGGCCTCCATCTCTTTATTTACTATTTCGATTTTCTTTAATTCTTCATTTTTCTTTGATTCCGTAGCCTTGTTCTCACTCAAAACGGCCAATTCCGCATTCTGGGAATTATAGATCTTAAAAGCAATGATCAGCGCCAAGATCAAGACTCCGAAGTTCAAGGCGATTTTGTTGTATCTTTTTAGGGCCTCTCCAACATTCATCATGACTGGTTTACCTCAGTTTTAATTTTTACAGGATATCGTAAATGAAGTCATAGTGATACCCTCGAATAACCGGTAGTCGATATTATTGATTGCGATATCCTTAAAATTTCTTTTTAATACAGGGTTATTCTTCATCAGTATAATAATACCGTTAACTAATTTAAGCTCCTCATCTCCGTTACCCGTATAAGCAATCCCCTGCAGGATCAATTCCGGTTTTTGCCCCTTATTATTAAACATTATATTTGTCAACCTGACTTCTGCGGGAATTATACGGGGGATAACATCCAGGACCTCAGTAAAATACTGCTGTTTTGTAATAATATTCTTCAGGGCTTCGACTTTCTTTTTATATTCATCACTTAACCTGTTCAACTCAGGCAGGCTTGCTTCGGGTTTTATCCCGGGAACAACCGGCCGCTCTTTTATAACTTCGGATAATTGGGCCTGAATAGGCAATTTCTGGTACATCCCGTAACCGAATGCCAGAAAACACAATAACATGCCAAAAGCCACGAACCTGGCATCAACTCTTATCCTGGAAATAAGGGCCCCAAGCTCTAATTCGGCCCCTGCTTCTTTCTGGATCTTTGTTTTTGAACGCGAAGCCAATAAGTTTATTTTTAAATCGCTCTTGATCACTTTTACCAAAGAACTGCCATAGGCCTTTGATAAACCCAGGCTATACTGCCCTTGCCTGCCCAAGGCCTTACTGGCATCAACAAAAATCGGCTCTAAAGCCATTTCTTTGAAAAACGACTCCAGGTCAGTGCGCATTTCGTTATTGACAACCAAAAAGACCTTATGGACCTTCTTTGTGAGGAACTTGCGGTGGTAATAATCCATGGAAATGCGGATTTCAGTCTTTAATTTATCGATAAGCGCGGCAGGGGAAACACCTTCGGGCTTAGAAAGCTCATCCGGGCCGCCGGATAAGATTATATCCCTGCTGAACAATGGGAGCCCCCCCCCCAGGATAGAGAAATTTACTTCATCTTCTTCAACGTAATCCACATTCAAAAGCGCGACTACGCCCTTGCTGCTGAAATTGCTCAGCTTTAAGAACCGCAATAATCCAAAGGCAGAATACTCTAAAAAGCTTAATTTAATATCCAACTGGCTGACTATGGAGAGGTATTTATCCAGGACTTCTTTTTTGATGCCCACATAAAGGACCTGGTTCCTGCGGCTTGCCCTGTCATATTCAGTCTGAAAATCAGAAACCAGCTCTTCGATCTTAAAAGGTATATATTTCTTTACTTCGAAATTTACGACATTGGGAAGTTCATTGGCAGGCAATTGAGGCGTCTCAAAAGTACGGATTATCATATCTTTTCCCGAAAGAGAAACAAATGCCTCTTTGGCAGATATGTTGTTTTTTCTCAGCTCTTCTTTAAACAAGGCAACGATCTTTACTTCATCAGGCACTTTCTCCTCCAGGTCTCCGGACGAAAGCACAGAGCGCTGGATTTGAATGCTGTTTATGATCTTTTTGCCGCTGGCTTCAATTATTGAAATTACTTTCGGCCCAAAGTATATTCCTAAAGAAGAACCTGCCATTATTTCTCTCCGGGTTTGGAAATGCGCCTTCTGCTTCTTAGCCAGGCATCGATTTCCCTGCGGTCAAAACGCCAGACCCCGCCTACTTTTATGCCTGAGATTTTACCCTGATGCAACCAATTATAGATTGTCTGCTTCTTCAATCTCAGATAATCTGCTAATTCATCAACATCAATAAGCTTTGGCATACAATATTACCTTCCTCTTACTAAGACCATTATAAACTACAGCGGACTACATTAAAACATAAACAACTTAATTTGTCAAGTGTTTTTTTATCTAAACTTACTCAGACTTACTTATTCAATTAACAGCGACGGAAAATGAAGCATGCAACTTTATAATAGACTTACTTAGATTATAATGGTCTTTTAATACGGATTTTAATTAGAAGAATATGTGACGGAGGAATTAATACAAAAATTGATGCCTGCAGGAGGGTTACAAATAGTAGTTAACGGCGCACAAATAATCCCCGGGGGGCAGAAAATAACCTCAACTGATTGTACTGAATTAGGAAAAGCAGTATCTGCTATCGGGCAATCACCGGCATTTTGGCAGGTATTCCCGCCTGAATAATGCCATGTCCCGGTTCTTAAATTTTCAAGTGCCAGATTAATTCCTGCCAGGCCCGCATAATATGCCTGGATACGGCCGATTTGATGATGGGTGAGTTTTGACTGGCTGAGCATAATGTTCATAATTATGTTTGCCAGGACAATCACTATAGCTGCTACGGCTAAACTTAAAAATAAAGCAATACCTTTATTCCTTAATAATAAGGGCCGCTTAAGCATTTTTTCTTAGGGATACCTTATAATCATTATTTTCTTCCTGCATAATCACATGGCCTTCCCGGGCAAGCCAACCTAAACTCATCAAAACGCTGTCCCGCGGCTTATCTATGCCCTTAGTTAAAACAGAAAGGGCAACTTCCCCATGCTGATCAAGGTAATGCCAGATCTCACCGGCTATTATACCGATTTCTGTAATCATTATTATTCCTCCTTGTTATTAATTCTACGCCAGAATCTTCCTATGTCAATTACTTTTTATTATAGCTTCCGCAACGCGGACAAATTGAAATATTTTCGTCTTTTGTATTTATATAGGTATAGGCGCAAATAGCACAGAACCATACAAATTTTGTATCTAAGGCCAGGTCCTTATCTTTATGCCTCTTGCCTCTTATCCAAGAGATCAACAATATGTTGATAATGATAATAAAAAAGCAAGCAATTGCGATTGAGAAATCAATACTTATCATCTGTTCGGCTCAAGCTCTATCTTGACTGTCTGCCAGATGTTATCAGATGAAGCATATTTTTGTATAGAAAGATACTGCTCGATATAATGCATGCAAAACAGGTCAACCTCAAGATTACCCGAAGAGGCCTTTCTTCTGACCAATACGCTCTTATTTTTATCCGGAGAAAAAGCAATATATTCTAGCTCTATATGGGCCACCTGCCTGTCTTTAAAATAGAGATTGAAATCATACGGCAGTTCGGGATAGAACATTACTACCGGCTTCTTGCGTTTTGCCAGAAATACAGGGCCCAAGATATCATTCTTTAGGGTAACTTTCTGCTGGCCTTCCCTGATAAGACTGACAGGCGGTTTAACGAAACTTGCGGCTGGTTTAAATTCCTGCGACTCTGTATTTTCTACCGAGGGGACTTCTGCCGGAGGCACAAAAAATGATTTTCTTGCTGCCCTTCTGATAAGTGTGGTCTCGGGAGCCAGGTCATAATTTTTCAGGACGCCTCCCCAAAAAGCAACATTTGCCTGCTTGTAAGGGATGATCCTTTCCCCGAAAGAAAACCCAAACAGCCCAAAGACCGTAAAATGGCCCATAAGCGATATCAAAAATGAATTTTTAAGGCTGCGTGTGATCATTCCTGATTTGTCGCAATATTTACCTGTGCAATCCCAAAATCACGCGCAAGGTCCCAGATTTCGACTACCCTGCCCAGCGATGCCCGCTTGTCAGCTTTGATGAGGATTGACTGGTTTCTCTTTTCTGCCTGTTTAAGTAATGCCTTTAATTCTTTAGCCGTGACCACTTTTCCGTCAAAATATGTGACATTCTCTCCGGAAACAAGCACCTCTATGTTTTGGCTCTTTACAACTTCGCTGGTAACCGCTTTTGGCAGATTCACCTTGATCCCCGGCTGCATTACAAAGCTTGAAGTAAGCATAAAAAATATGATCAACTGGAATACGACGTCAATCAAAGGCGCTATATCAATTTGCTTCAGGCCGTGCTCAAGCTTCATATGTCTTTTAAAACGCATAGCTCTCTACCCCTTGCTTATTCTGTTAAGAAATTTATCAGCTCCGTAGCTGCCTTCTCCATCTCTAATATGAAATAATTTACCCGGCTTACCAGGTAATTATATGCCACAAAAGCAGGGATCGCTACAATTAACCCGGCAACAGTAGTAAGTAATGCTTCCCATATCCCTCCTGCAAGGTCTCCCGGAGAAACAGGATGGAAACTTGTCGCCTTTGCCTGTATGGTCTGAAAACACCTGACCATGCCGGTAACGGTGCCCAAAAGCCCTAATAGCGGAGACACATGGGCAATAGTGGCAAGCGCAGAAAGATTCTTTTCAAGGCGCGGGATCTCATGCAGAGACGAATCCTCTATTGCTTCTTTTATCTGCTGCTTAGGGCGGTCGTACTTAAGAATACCTGCCTTAAGAATACTGGCGACCGGGCTTTTCGTTGAATCGCAGATTTCAATAGCTTCCTTAACCTGATGATGCTTCATTTTTTCCAGGATCCTTGATAAAAATTCCTGGACATCTATCGAAATTTTATGCAGATACCAGAACTTTTCTATAATGATCGTTAAAGCAAAAATAGAACACAATAGTATCGGCCACATGACCGGGCCGCCGGATAAAAAAACTTGCCAGAAACTCATCCTGTATAAATCCATATCTTTCCTCCTATTTGACGTTTGTCTTTATCCAACTTATTCTTTCCTGTGCGTATTTTGATTCTTCAACGTTCAAAGCAATGATCTTCTGGTATATGTTCTGCGCCTCAATAAAATCTTCTTTTGATTCGTAGATAGTGGCTACCCTAAGGAGCGCTTTTACCGTAAGCTCTTGCTTTTCGGGAAACAAATAGGCGGCCTTAAGGTATCCTTCGATGGCTTCTGCAGTTTTACCTTGCAGCTCTTTTGCTTCAGCCAATTTGAACTGGATATCGCTCATCTCATTCATCGGGACTATATCCAAGCTTTTCTCATAATAAAAAGCTGCCTCTTCATAATTTCCTGCCTTACGAAAAGTATCGCCGATCTTAGGAGAGACAAGCGGAGCCAGATTAGGATAAAGCTGCATTACATTCTTATAACTTTCTAAAGCAAGCTCGATTTTTCCCTGCTTGGCATAAATATCTCCTACTGCTACAAAAGCTGTCCCGGAAAGGTCTGACTTCTTTAACCCTGCGACTTTATTAAAATTCTTAATCGCTTCATCAAAGTTGCCTTCTTCTTCATAGGTGGAGCCGAGCGCATAATATGCGTTAGGGATTAGGTTGCTTTTTGGGAAATCCTGGATAAGCGAAGAGAAATATCTCCGCGCCAGGCTAAAATCATCATGCCGGTAATAATACTCTCCGAGCCACCAGACCACTTCCGCGGTCAGTTTCGAATCCGGGTATTTCGAACGAAGCGCCTTAAACCTTGCCATAGCTTCTTCTTCTTCTCCCTTGCGATAGAAACAATCGGCAATTTCATATTCTGCTTTCTGGACAAGCTCCGTATTACTGCCGTAGTTCCTGATTATATTTTTAAAGGCCTCAATTGCCTCATTAAATTTCCCAAGGTTATAAAGAGATGTCCCCAATAAATAAGCTGCCTGCGGCTCAAGAAGGGTGCCTTTATAGTCACTAAGGAATTTCTCAAAGACCTCTTTACTGGAATTATAATCTTCTCTTTGAAAATAACTCAAACCCAAAGCATAAGTGGCATCATCCAGGAGTTTTGAATTAGGGTAATTCCTCTTAAGAGTTAAAAACGCAAGCGCCGCTCCGTCATAATTGCCGGACTTTAAAAATGCTGATCCGGACTGATATTGGACATAGTCGCTATATAGCGAATCGGGGTAATCTTTTAAAATACTATCATAAGCTTGCTGCGCCTTTTCGTAGTTGCCGGAATCCTGATAAGCATCCCCTATCTGGCACAATGCAGATACCTTGACGATTTTATCATCCGTAAGCTTGGCGACTTTCTGGAATTCATCAATGGCCTCTTTAAAAAGGCCCTCTTTTAAATAACTCCAGGCAAGGCCATAATGCAGTTTATCTATTAGATCCTGTGGTATGCCTTCAAATATCTTTGAATTCGCTGCCGAATATGCCTCAATCGCCCCTTTATAGTCCGCGGTATTATAATTTGCGTCTGCCAGCCCTAAATAACCGTGGATTAATATAAGAGGGTCTTCTGACATTCCGATTAACTCTCGATATATCTTTTTAGCATCTTCGAAATCCCTGGTTTCACTTGATAAAACAGCTTTCCCCAATAATAAAACTTCCCGGCTTGTCTTTTCAAGGTTATCAGGCGGGATGCTCAGAAAGGCCTTTTTTGCCTCGGAGTATTTTTTTAACTTAAGGTTGCTCCATCCTATGCCCAATTCTGATAAGCCAAGCATTTTTTCATCCTTGGCCCCGGATAAAACTTTCCTGTATTCTTCAATAGCCAGGGAGAAATTGTTCAGATAATAATCGGCTTCGGCGAGGTAAAAATAAAGATACGGCAATTTCGCGGTATCCTGCGAATAAATTTTAAGGTAATTATTTAAACGCTCTTTAAGTTCGGAATAATTTTTCAGGTTATAAAGGCATTCGATTATTTTAAACGATGCCTCTTTGGAAAAATTCTCTTTCGGGAATTTCTCTTCGACAATTTTAAAATATCCCAGGGCGTCAAGATAGGCGCCATCCTGGAAAGAACACCATCCTAATGAATAATACGATATGCCGGCGTAGCCCGAAGAAGGAAAGTCGTTGATTATCTTTTTATAAAAATTGGCTGCCTTTGAGAAATTGTTAGCTTTAAAATTTACTTCGGCAATCCAGTAATATACTGCATCCTGGATATTCCTTGCTTCTGCCTGGTTAAGCAGCCATTCAAATTTAGCCAATGCTTCAGGGAATCTGTTCTGATGAAAATAACACTGCCCTATCAGGAGGTTTACGTCTGCTGTTTTAGGGGAACGCGGGAAATTCTTTAAGAACCGTTCAAAAAGGCCGAGAGCAACTTCATAAAAACCGTCTTCAAACGCCCTCCTGGCCACAAAGAGCGCCTCTTCTTCTCTTTCATCCTGCGTCATGGTCTGCGCGTATAGCCGGCAATTAACAACTGACAGCTGGGAACTAAAAGACACAACAATAAGTAAAATAATAATTTTATACATATGGTAAACTATATCACTACTCCACTAGCTATTCAATACCTTTCTCAAATAATGCCCGGTATAAGAATCTTTGGCCTGCCCTATTTCTTCCGGGGTCCCTTTAGCTACGACCCGGCCGCCCAAATCCCCTCCCTCAGGCCCCAGGTCAATAATATAATCGCTGCATTTGATGACTTCCAGGTTATGTTCAATCACGATTACGGTATTTCCTTTATCTACAAGGCGCGAAAGGACATTAATAAGTTTGGCGACATCGGCAAAATGAAGCCCTGTGGTGGGTTCATCTAAAATATACATTGTTTTGCCTGTTGAACGCTTGCTGAGCTCGGATGATAGCTTAATACGCTGAGCCTCGCCTCCGGATAATGTTGTCGCGGCCTGGCCCAATTCTAAATATCCGAGGCCGACTTCGCTTATCAAATTAAGCGTATGCCTTATATTAGGAATATTGGAAAACAGGTCTCCTGCTTCCTCTATCGTCATCTCCAGGCAGTCGGCGATTGATTTTCCTTTGTATTTGACCTCAAGCGTCGCCTCATTGAATCGCCGGCCCTTACAAACATCACATTTTACATAAACATCCGCCAAAAAATGCATTTCAATTTTCTTTATGCCGTCGCCCATGCATGCTTCGCAGCGCCCGCCTTTTACATTAAAAGAAAACCTTCCGGGCTTAAACCCCCTGATTTTTGATTCCGGAAGCTTGCTATAAAAATCCCTGATATGGGTATAAACTCCCGTGTAGGTAGCAGGATTTGAACGCGGGGTCCTGCCTATCGGCGATTGATCGACGACTATCACCTTATCAATAAATTCTGTGCCTATGATCTTTTCATGCGAGCCGGGCTTCTCTTTTGATTTATATATCCTCTGTGCCAGCGCTTTAAATAATATCTCATCGATCAACGTTGACTTGCCTGAGCCCGAAACTCCGGTAATACAAGTAAATACCCCTAACGGGAATTTGACATCTATCTTTTTTAAATTATTTTCCGACGCGCCTTTAATCTCCAATATTTTCCTGTCCGCTATGCTTCTTCTCTTAACAGGCGCGCTGATCTTTAACTGGCGCCTCAGGTATTTTGCGGTAAGAGAATCCCGGCTCTTTAATAATTCTTCCTTACTGCCCCGGAAAATAACTTCTCCTCCGTGCCTGCCGGCGCCAGGGCCCAGGTCTACGATATAATCGGCCGCTAAAATAGTGTATTCGTCATGTTCAACGACTATCAACGTATTCCCCAGGTCGCGCAATGCCTCCAGAGTAGAGATCAATTTGGCATTATCCCTTTGATGAAGCCCGATACTTGGTTCGTCCAATATGTATAATACCCCTACAAGCCCGCTGCCTACCTGGGTCGCCAGGCGTATTCTTTGCGCTTCGCCTCCGGATAAAGTAAAACTCCTCCTGTCCAAAGTCAAATAGTCAAGGCCGACATCAATACAAAACTGCAATTTCTGGTTTATCTCTTTAAGCACCTGGCAGGCGATCATCTTGTCTCTCTCGTTCAATTCCAGCTCAAAGAAGAATTTCTTTGCTTCTTTTATTGAAAATTTGGTTATCTCCCATATATTCCTGCCGCCTATCGTAACGGCCAAACTTTCTTTTTTCAGCCTTGCGCCAAGGCATACCGGGCAGGCGAGCGTTGACATGAATTTGGAGATTTCCTGTTTTAGGTAATCACTGTCCGTATTCCTGAAAAGCCTTTCAAGATGCGGGATCACGCCTTCAAAGGGCTTGCCGCCTACTTCTTCCGGAGTGCCGAATAAGACTGCCTGGCGGACATCTTTGGGCAATTTTTTAAAAGGCGTATCCAAATCAAAATCCAGCGCATCAGATAATTCCCTGATCAGCCAGCGATAATATAAAATATACCCTCTGCCTCCTCTTTTCCATGGGGCAAGCGCGCCTTCATTTATAGATTTGTTTTTGTCGGGGACGATCAGGTCCGGGTCAAATTCAAATTTTGTGCCAAGGCCGTTACATCCGGGGCATGCGCCATAAGGGGAATTAAAAGAAAATACCCTCGGCTCGACCTCAGAATAACTTATACCGCATTTAGGGCAGGCATATTTTTCGTTAAAAACCATATCCGCAGACCTTCTGATTATTACCTTGCCCTTGCCGACTTTTAAAGCTGTCTCTACAGAATCGGTCAGCCGGTTTTTTATCCCGGGCTTAATTGTCAACCTGTCCACCAATACATCAATATTATGAGTTTTATATTTATGAAGTTTAATTTTTGCCGGCAGCTCTACAATCTTGCCGTCAACCCTGGCCCTGGAAAACCCGGATTTCTGTATTTCAAGAAATACCTCTTTAAATTCTCCTTTTTTACCTGACACCAGCGGAGCAAGTATCTGTATATTTTCACCCTGGCCGATACCTATGATCTTATCAATAATTTCCTGAGATGTCTGCCTCTCTATAGGCGATCCGCACCTGTAACAATTCACTTTCCCAGCCCTGGCAAATAAAAGGCGGAGATAGTCATAGATTTCTGTCTGTGTGGCAACAGTAGAACGAGGATTGCCTCCCGCATTCCTTTGCTCAATGGCAATGGCAGGCGAGAGGCCCTCGATAAATTCTACATCCGGCTTTTGCAGTTGTTCCAGGAATTGGCGCGCATAACTTGATAGGCTTTCGACAAACCTTCGCTGGCCTTCGGCATAAATCGTATCGAACGCAAGGCTGGATTTACCTGAACCCGAAAGCCCCGTAATTACAATAAGTTTATTCCGGGGCAGCTCCAGGTGGATATTTTTTAAATTATGAACTTTTGCCCCTTTTATTACAATGTTTTCAACCATAGGATTTTAAGAGAAATACGGGGACGGTTCTAACCTTTTAAAAACAGAACCGTCCCCTTTTTTTGTGTTTTTTACCAATTAATTATTTCTTTTTCTTTTTACCGCCTCTCTTCATTACGGCGCAAGAAATATCACCTTGCTTATCGACAAAGTAGAGGTACCCCTTCTGCCTTTTAACTCCGCATTTTGCTACTTTTTTAGGGCTGCCTCCTTTTTTGGCGCCTCTTGCCATCTTTGCACAAGAAACATCGCCTTGCTTATCGATGTAATAAAGGAACCCTTTTACCCTCTTGATACCGACTTTCATGAGTTTTTTTGCCATAATCTGTATTCACCCCCTCTCATTTTAAAATTTTAAGAGCCGACCTTTACCGGCCCCAAAATCTGCCTTAAGACTGCGACGCTGGATAAATAAGCCAGATAGCTTGTTTTGGGGTTATCCGGATGCAGGATATTTTCTGTACGCGTCGTGATTATCCCTGCTTCCGAATAGACCTTGATCTGGTGAATATTGCGCTTTGTTTTAGCCGAAGCGATTATACGGACTTTTGTTTTTTCAGGGCCGATCCCGGCAATGCTTAAGATTGCCGCTACGTTTATATTCTGGGGGAAATATTTTACGGCCTCGTTTGCGCTGCCGGAAAATAAAATCCGTTCACCCCTGATACTTTCCAACTTGATACCTTTATCCTTAATATATTTTACGCCCCTAAAAGATGCCGGATTCTTAATGGTCGTAAGCACGACCTCTTTTATTTTACTACATTTAAGCGCTTTTATGGCGTCGATCCCTGAAATTGCCCCGCTTGGTAAATAGATCTTTGAGTTATGCTTCTCTGCCAAAACAGCCAATTGCCGGTATTTATTCAGGATCCCGCCGACACTTAAAACCATGCAATCGCGGGATTTCTTTAGCGCCTCTTGAGCAATGCTAAAAGAACACTTTGCGCTGCTTGTTTCAATGACCAGGTCTGATTTATTTATCAAGGCACTCAGCCGGGAAGCAACAAGAGAATCATCCTTGACTAATACTTCCGAGAGAGCACCGGCCTTCTGCCGGTCGATATCAAAAAGGGAAACTAATCTTGCCTTCCCCCTGAATTGCCTGAAAATCGCATTAGCTAAAGAGCTGCCGATAGCGCCGCATCCTACAATGCCTATTTTTAATGGGTTATGCATATATTATCAATAAGCCGGGTTTTCCCTATTCGGACAGCCAGTGCTATCAAATATCCCCCGGTAATTTTTTTTAACGGCTTGAGTGTACGCGGATCAACGATAGCAACATAATCAATCTTGGCCGATTTTTCTTTTCTGATCAGGCCTCTCATCAACCGGATAACCCTGGCGGCATTCCTTTCGCCTTTTTTAATACAGGATTTTGCAAGGTTTAATGACTCTTGCAGGGCCAATGCGCTGCCTTGTTCTTTTGGGCTTAAATATTCATTACGGGAACTTAAAGCCAATCCATCTTTATTTCGCAGCGTGGGCATTATTTTAATCTTAAGCGGAAAATTTAAATCCCGGCACATCTGTTTTATTATAACTGCCTGCTGGGCATCTTTTTGGCCAAAATAGGCAAGATCCGGCTGGACAATATTAAAAAGCTTTGCAACAACCGTCGCCACCCCGGCAAAATGCCCAGGGCGCGATTTCCCGCACAATAGGCCGCTTAATTGCCGGACATAAACATTTGTCTTAAAATCATCCGGGTACATCTCCCCGGGATCCGGATTAAAGATAATGTCTACACCTTCTTTCCTGCAAAGCTGAGTATCGCCTCTTAGGTCGCGCGGATACTTCTTAAAATCTTCATTCGGCCCGAATTGAGAGGGATTGATAAAGATACTGACTACGCAGAGATCGCTATGCTTTCTTGCCGCCCTGATTAAACTAAGGTGCCCTGCGTGCAAAGCCCCCATTGTCGGGACAAAGCCGATTGTCTTACCCCTGGCTTTTCCGGAAGAAGAAACTTTTTGCATTAAGCCGATGCTGTGAATAATCCTCATATTACTTCCGATAACGGTTTTAAAACAAATTTACGTTCAAATACCAAAGGATGCGGGATCAATAACCCTTTTCTGTTTATGACCTTTTCTCCGTAAAAAAGAATGTCCAGATCAATTGCCCTGGGGCCCCAACGGACAGACTTCCTGCGCCCGATTTCAATTTCTATGCATTTAACTTTCTTAAGTAATATTTGCGGAGATAATTTGGTCCTGATTTTTAAGGCGGCATTCAGGTATTTTGGCTGGCCTAGAGGGCCGCCGACAGGTGAAGTTTCAAAAACTTTTGAAAACCTGATTACTTCGGTATCTTTCAATTCGCTTACTTTTTTTACGGCTAATCTGATGTTTTTGGCCTTATTCCCTAAATTAGAACCAAGGCCTAAATAACAAACAACCATAATTCTCCTGGTTAAATTTTTTTGAGCCGTTCCAACGCTTCGCTTATCCGCTCTTTCGGTACTGTCAATGCCATACGAATATACCCCTCGCCGTATTTACCAAACCCGACTCCGGGAGTCACAATTAAGTTGGCCTTTTCCAATAAAAGAGAAGAAAATTTCAGTGAATCTGTTTTCGAAGGTATCTTTATCCAGACATAGAACGTTGCTTTAGGAGCTGAAACGTTCCAGCCGAGCAAATTCAACCCTTTAATCAAGGTATCGCGCCTTTCCTGATAAAGCGCGCACATCCTTTTTACATGTTCCCCTTGGCCTTCCAGTGCCGTAACTCCGGCTAACTGTATTGCAGAAAAGATCCCGGAATCCACATTGGATTTAACTTTTGCCAATGCAGAAACTAATTCCTGGTTGCCACATGCCCAGCCGATGCGCCAGCCGGTCATATTACAGGTCTTAGAAAGAGAATGAAATTCTATTGCCAGGTCTTTGGCGCCTTCTATTTCCAGAAAACTCAAAGGACGATAGCCGTCATAACACATCTCTGAATAAGCAAGGTCGGAAATGACTATCAATTTATTCTTCCTGGCAAAATCCACCACCTCTTTATAAAAACCTGCATCGGCGGTTGCGGAAGTAGGATTGTTGGGGTAATTTATATAAATCACCCTGGATTTTTTTAAAATATTCTGCGGTATCTTTTTTAAATCAGGCAGGAACCCGTTTGATTCAACTAGCGGCATTAAATAAGGCCTTCCGCCTGCCAATATCGTCCCGCCTTTATAAGGAGGATAGCACGGATCAGGGACCAGGGAATAATCGCCTTCATTTAAGAAAGCCAGCGGAAAATGCGCGATGCCTTCTTTGGAACCGATTAAGGGCAAAATTTCATTTTCAGCGCCTAAAATTACGCCGAATCTTTCTTTGTACCAGGCTGCAATTGCCTGGCGCAATACAGGCATACCCTGGTCTAATGCATACCGGTGCGTAGCCGGATCAAGCACTGCCTGGTTTAATCGTTCGATGATATAAGCAGGCGTCGGCTGGTCAGGGTCTCCTATTCCTAAATCAATAATATCGCGCCCTTCCTGGCGCGCTTTTCTCTTGGCCTTATCGATTTCCAGGAAAAGATACGGCGGCAAACTTTGAATTTTCTTAGAAAGCTTAAACATGATTTGTCCTTATTTTAAAACATCCTGCATGGAATAAAGCCCTGCCGGCTTTCCTACGACCCACTTAGCTGCTCTTAGAGCGCCGAAAGCAAACGGTTCGCGCGAATGCGCCTGGTGCTTAATCTCTATGCGTTCCGAATTACCGCAAAAATAAACTGTATGATCCCCTACGATATCCCCGAGCCTTATGGCATGGATAGGCACCTCTTTTTTTACGGCATCGGCTAAAATCTGGCCTATTTTTTTTGCTGTGCCTGAAGGAGAATCTTTCTTTGTTTTGTGGTGTGCCTCTGTTATCTCAATGCCGTAATCGGCGCCGAGCTTTTTGGCTATCTCCGGCAGCATCGTAAACAGTACATTGACCCCTACCGACATATTCGGAGAAAATACAACCGGCACGACCGAAGATACCTCTTCTATTTTCTTAAGCTGCGCATCATTGAACCCCGTTGTGCCTAAAACAAGTGCTTTCCTGTAGCGGGCGACAAAATCAAGGTTGATTTCGCTTGCTTCGGGAATGGTAAAATCGATCAATACGTCCACCAGGAATAAGCCATCGGCATTGGACGAAACTTTTAATTTCCCCATTTCCCTGCCGATTAAAGGCGTGCCTTTTTTCTCTAAGACAAGGGTGACCTCGATATCCTTATCAACAGCAGCTAATTCATAAATACGCCTGCCCATTTTCCCGCAAGCACCGGCGATTCCTAATTTTATCATTTATATTTCTCCTTAAAATTAAAGTTGCATCTTTCGATTTACTTTAATTTTATCCCGAGCTCTGTCGAGGGACAAACAAAGCTACCTAGCCAAGATTATTATAATAACCCGTATTCTTTTAGCGCTTTTTTAAGTTTCTCCAGATTTTCAGGCGCCATTGCGCACATCGGCAGCCGCAAATCCGGCTCACACATCCCTAATATGCCCATAGCGGTCTTTACCGGAATCGGGTTTGTCTCAATAAACATCGCCTTTACTAACGGAAGTAATTTAAAGTGGATTTCCTGCGCTTTTTTAATGTTCCCTTTTTCAAACTCATGTACCAAATTAGCGACGTCTTTAGGCACAATATTGGCAACCACCGAAATAATTCCCGTGCCTCCGATGCCTAAAACAGGCAGAGTCAGACCGTCATCGCCTGAAATCAAAATAAATTTCTTCGGACAAAGTTGTTTTATACGCGACATCTGCTCTAAATTACCCGAGGCCTCTTTGACTGCTACGATATTCTTGCAATCATGTGCCAATTTTGCAATCGTCTCCGGTTCAATATTGACACCTGTACGGGAAGCTATGTTATAAAGGATTATTGGGATATCTACGGCATCGGCAACAGCTTTAAAATGCTCATACAGGCCTCTTTGAGTCGGCCTGTTATAATAAGGGGACACCTGCAATGACGCGTCAGCGCCTGCTGAGGCTGCCTGTTTGGTAAGCATTATGGCTTCTTCGGTGGAATTCGAGCCTGTGCCGGCGATTACCGGGACTCTTTTATTCACCTGCTTGATGGTAATTTCAATTACCCTCTCGTGCTCGGCAAATGATAAAGTCGCGGACTCGCCGGTTGTTCCGCAGGGGACAATGCCGGAAGTGCCACTTTTTATATGAAATTCTATCAATTCTTTAAATTTCTTTTCGTCAATAACTAATTTCTTTCCGCCGGAGGCGGATCCGCCTACGGTGGAAAAAGGAGTTACAATAGCCACAATAGAGCCCTTAAACATAATACTCCCCCTTGTAAACTATTCTGGCTCTGCCCTCCAGCCAGACATTAGAAAATTTATTTATTTTCCTGTCAAAATAAACTTTTAACACTTCCCCGCTCTTGGTGTGGACATTTATTTTTCCCACTGAGCCGGTTTTTAATGCAAAAATCAAAGCCGAAGCAACACTGCCCGTTCCGCAGGCCAATGTCTCATCTTCTACGCCTCTTTCATAAGTGCGTATTTTAAAAGAATCATTATTCAGCACTTCGATAATATCTACGTTAGTGCCTTTGGGCGCGAATTTCTTATTGAAGCGGACCAAAGGTGCGATTTCTTTAAGGTTTATTTTGTCCAACCCTTCTGCAAAGATCACGGCATGAGGGACTCCGGTATCAATAAAATTTACTTTGATATTACGCAAACCAGCCCTAATCAAAATATCCTGCTTTAAATCCTTTGGGGCGGTTAATTTTATCTTTACGTTATCGCCGCATACCATTGCCTCGATAATCCCTGCCTTTGTCTCAATTTTCAGTGTGCGGCGTGCGGCGTGCGGCGTGCGGCTAATATATAAAGCGGTGCAACGGGCGCCATTTCCGCACATCTCTGCCTCCGAACCATCGGCATTAAATATCCTCATCCTGATATCAGCAGCTTTTGACTTCTCAAGCACCAGTAGCCCGTCAGATCCGATACCGAATTTCCTGTCGCACATGGCCCTGGCTGCACGCGTTAAATCCCTCCCTATCCCGGAATCAACTACTACAAAATCATTCCCGGAAGCGACCATTTTTGTGAATTTTATTCTTTTCATATCATAATCCCAATAGGAACATCGGTATCTCTTCATTCCTGACTAAGTCGCCGTAAGCTTCTCTTTTACGGATAACAAAAACCCGGTCGCCGACCACCATCACTTCCTGCGCACGGCACCGTGAATTATAATTACTGGACATACTGAATCCATAGGCGCCGGCACCCATAATTGCCAGATGATCTCCGCCTCTTAAAAGAGGCAGCCTTCGTTCTTTGGCAAAGAAATCCCCGCTTTCGCAGATCGGGCCGACGACATCGGCCAATTCATTCCTGCCGGCAGGTTCCGATAAAGGCAGGATATTATGATACGCCTCGTATAATGCAGGCCTGATCAGGTCATTCATCCCCGCATCAACAATAATAAATTTCTTTTTTGGGGTACTCTTAATATACAATACTTTGGTTACCAGGATACCGGAATTCCCGACAATAAACCTGCCGGGTTCCAAGATGATCTTTAAGTTCAGTTTTTTTAAGATCGGGAGTATTTTTTTCGCATATTTCTGTGCGGTCTGAGGTGTTTCACGGTTATAGATTATCCCTAATCCGCCGCCGATATTAAAATATTCCAGGCCGATGCCGATCCTTTGCAAATGCCCGATAAAATCAGCTATTTTCTTAATCGCTGCTACAAACGGCTCGCTTTCGGCAATCTGAGAGCCGATATGGATATGCAGGCCTACGACTTTGACATTCCCGAAATTGTTCCGCAAAAGCAGGATCTTATAGGCGCTATCCAGGTCAATGCCGAATTTATTGGTAATCTTGCCGGTTGTAATGAACTTGTGTGTCTTTGCCTCTACATCGGGATTGATACGGATAGCTACGCGCGCTGTTTTCCCCAGCTTTTTTGAAATACGGTTTATATTCTCAAGCTCCGGCAGCGACTCAACATTAAAAGACAAAATCCCCCGCCTTATCGCTTCTTCAATCTCCCTGTCAGTTTTTCCGACGGAGGCATAGACAATCCGTTCCGCAGGGCAGCCGGCTTTTAGGGCCCGGAATAACTCCCCGCCTGAGACAATATCAAGGCCTGCGCCTTTATCAACCAAGGCCTTTAATATACTGATATTAGAATTGGCTTTGACCGAATAACAGATCAATGTATCAACGCTGTCAAAGGCATTTTTTAGCTTCATGTAGTGGTCAATTAAAGTATGGTAGCTGTACACATAAAGCGGTGTGCCGAATTTCCTGGCCAAATCTTCGATTTTTACTTTTTCGCAGTATAAGTTGTTGTTTACATATTTAAATTCATGCATTTAACCTTTTACTCCAAATGTTAAGCTGCTTTAAAACAAGTTTTTCCGCGGTACCGCCGTAACTTGTCTTTAAATTTACTGAAGCCCATGCATTCAGTATTCTTCTTACATCCGGCGCAAGGCGCGGGGAATACTTCTTAAGCTGGGCACTGCTTAAGCTTGAGATCTTTTTTCCTTTATCCAGGCAATCTTTTACCATCCTGCCTACGATATCGTGCGCTTCCCTGTAAGAAGTGCCTTTTTTAATCAGGTATTCAACGATATCCACGGAAAAAAGCGATTCATCGGCCAATTTTGCCGCGATCGCTTCTTTTTCAACAACAATATTGCCAAACAATGCTATCAAAATCTCCAGGATCTCCTTTATTGTATCAATAGAATCAAATAACGGTGGCTTATCAAGCTGCATATCCCTGTTATAAGACAGCGGAAGCCCTTTCATTAAAATCATGACGCTTGATAGATTGCCGTGGATCTTGCCTACAGAACCCCTGATGAGTTCCAAAACATCGGGATTCTTCTTATGCGGCATGATACTGGAACCGGTACAGAAAGAAAAATCTATATCGATGAAATTAAACTCTTTGGTCGACCAAAGGATCAGGTCCTCTGAGATCCGCGAAAGATGCACCGAGAGGATCGCCAGGGCTGATAACGTTTCCAGGATATAATCCCTGTCACTGACAGAATCAATGCTGTTTTGCGTCACATATTTAAACCCCAGTTGCGACTGGACATAGCTCCTGTCGATAGGAAGGCCAGAGCCGGACAAGGCACATGCCCCCAACGGCATAGAATCAATCCTTTCCTTTGCATCGGTTAATCTTTGCTTATCCCTCTGGAGGCACTCGATATAAGCCAAAAGATGGTGTGCCAATAGAACGCATTGAGCTACCTGTAAATGTGTATATCCGGGGATGATCACATATCTATTCGCTTTGGCAAATTTCAGAATAGATTTCTGCAGCAAGCCGATCAACTCAGTGGATTCGTTTATTTCGTCTTTAAGGTACATTTTTACATCCAGGGCAACCTGGTCGTTCCTGGAACGGGCGGTATGCAGCTTTCCTGCAACAGGGCCTATTTTTTTAAATAGCATATCCTGAATATTCGAATGCACATCCTCTGCCTGATAATCAAACTTAAATTTCCCTCTCTCGATATCTTTTAAAATAAAACTAAGCCCCTTAATAATCAAAGCGGAATCCCTGCCCGGGATTATTTTCTGTTTCCCGAGCATTTTAGCATGCGCAATACTGCCCACAATATCGTATTTTGCTAACCGCTTATCGAAAGAAATACTCGAGGTGAATTTATCGGTCAAAACTGAAGTTTTTTTGTTGAACCTGCTACCCCAAAGCTTTTTAGCCATTTTTTTCCTCACCTGCGTCCTATCTTTTATAAGGCATGCCCCAAATCTTTATAAACCCCTCTGCGAGCTTCTGGTCAAACTTATCCTCTTTGCCGTAAGTACTTAATTCCTTTTTATAAAGAGAGTGCTTTGATTTCCTGGATACGGCATTACAGGCGCCTTTAAACAACTTGAGTTTTATGCTGCCGGAAACATACTGTTGCGATGATTCAATAAATTTATCCAGGGCCTCTTTTAAAGGAGAAAACCATAGCCCGTAATAAACAAGTTCCGAATATTTTAAGGCGATGACCTCTTTAAAATGCGCCAATTCCCTGTCCAGCACAACGCTTTCCAGTTCTTTATGGGCGGTATAAAGGATCGTCGCTGCCGGTGCCTCGTAAATTTCCCGGGATTTAATGCCGACTAGCCTATTTTCCACCAGATCAGACCTGCCGACCCCAAACATCCCGCCGATTTCATTCAGCATGCTTATCAGGGCCTTTAATTTATATGCCTTGCCGTCTATTTTCTTAGGGACGCCCTTTTCGAAATAAATCTCTATGTATTTGGCATAGCTCATCGTGCCGGTCGGCCCTTTAGTGATCATATACGCGCTCTCAGGGGGCTCCTGCTCCAAGTCCTCCAGGATGCCTGATTCAATACTGATGCCCCATAGGTTCCTGTCAATACTGTAGGGCTTTTTTTTGGTAACATCTATCGGGATATTATGCATCTGGGCATATTCAATCTCTTCTTCCCGTGATTTAAATTCCCATCCCCTTACAGGAGCGATGATTTCCAATTTAGGATCGAGTATCGCTGATGCGACTTCGATCCTCACCTGGTCATTCCCTTTTCCGGTACAACCGTGCGCTATTGCCTGTGCTTTTTCTTTATGCGCAATTTCAACCAGGTATTTTGCGATTAACGGCCTGCCTAATGCCGTAGCTAAAAGATACTTTCCTTCATAGATTGCGCCTGCCTTTAACGCGGGAAGGACAAAATCTTCGGCGAATTCATCCTGCAGGTCTTTAATATAGACCTTGCTTGCGCCGGCAGCATATGCCCTTTTTTCTATGGCAGAGATATTTTCGCCCTGGCCTAAACCCTGGCCTAAATCTGCCATAAAACATACCACTTCATAGCCTTGTTCAGACAACCATTTGACTATACAAGATGTATCCAGCCCTCCCGAGTATGCCAATATGACTTTTTTCATTTTTTTGCTCCTAACAACTTGATTAAAATTGCCTTCTGCACATGCATCCTGTTTTCCGCCTCATCAAATACAACAGATTGAGGGCTGTCAATCGCCCCGTCGGTTATCTCCTGGCCCCTGTGCGCAGGCAGGCAATGCATAACTAATGCCCCCTTGTTAGCAAAGCTTAACAGTTTCTGATTGACCTGAAAAGGTTTGAATATTTCTTTTCTCTTTTCCGCCTCGTCTTCCTGCCCCATACTTGCCCAGACATCGGTATAAACCACATCTGCCCCTTTTGCTGCCTCAATCGGGTCATTAAATAATCTTACGGAACCACCCGCTGCCCGGACAACAGAGCTTTCCGGCTCAAATCCTGCAGGCGTAGCAACATTTATTTTCATGCCCGTCTTAAAACACGCGTAGATGAGCGAATTACAAACATTATTGCCGTCTCCGGTATAAACCAGGGTCTTGCCTTTTAAGCTTTTTAATTTTTCTTTTACCGTAAAAATATCCGCCAGCGCCTGGCAAGGATGCGAAAAATCCGATAAGCCGTTTATCACGGGGATTGATGCAAATTTTGCCATTTCCAGGACATTTTTATGTTCATAGGTCCTCAGGACTATCCCGTCGCAATACCGGCTGAGGGTTTTTGCTACATCATGGATGGACTCCCTGACGCCCAGGTTTATTTCATCCGGGCCAAGGTAAATCGAGTTCCCTCCCAATTGATACATCCCGACCTCAAAAGAGACCCGCGTCCTGTTGGAGGGCTTCTGAAAAATCAAGGCAATGGTCTTGCCCGATAAGGCCTTGGCAAACTTGGATTTATTTTTCTTAAGTTTTCCGGTTAATTCAAAAATCGCCTGAATTTCTTTTGGGTCCATGTCACTAATCGAAATAAAATCCTTCTTCACCCTTTTAACCCTCCGTTGCCATAAATACGTTATTTAATATCGCCATAGCCTTGTCTATCTCTTTCTTTGTAATATTGAGCGCCGGCATTAACCTGAGGACTTTCCCATGGGTACAATTGATCAACAATCCCTTTTCAATGCAGGACTCGACGATTTTTTTCCCTTCCAAATTAAGCTCAACGCCAAACATAAGCCCTATACCCCTTATTTCTTTTATCAAAGAAAATCTGCTTTTCAACTGTTCTAATTTCGTTAATAGATACTCCCCCATTTTTTGGGAATTTAAAAGCAGTTTTTCTTTTTTAACCGCAGTCAATACCGCCAGTGCCGCCCTTGAAACCAAAGGCGAACCCCCGAAAGTCGAAGCATGCATTCCCGGGCCCAAAGTATCTGCAATTTCTTTCTTAACCACCATGGCACCTATCGGCAGGCCTCCGCCCAATGCCTTGGCAAGCGTCATGATATCAGGAGTAATGCCGTAGTTTTGGTAACAAAAATATTTTCCGGTCCTGCCGATGCCTGTTTGCACTTCATCAATAATAAGGAGCAGCTTCTTCTCGTCGCAAATCTTTCTTAGTTCCAAAACAAACTGTTTATCCGCAATATTGACACCGCCTTCCCCCTGGACCAGTTCCAGCATGATTGCTATGGTCTTATCAGTTAAAGCATTCTTTACCGCATCAATATCGTTGAATTTGACGGATTTAAAGCCGGCTAACAGGGGCTGGAAACCTTCTTGATACTTACCCTGAGCCGTAGCTGACAAAGCGCCCATAGTCCTGCCGTGAAAAGAATCAAAAAATGTAATTATTTCAAATTTCCCCGAACCGTATTTCCTGGCAAACTTGATAGCCGCTTCATTTGCTTCCGCTCCCGAATTACAGAAAAAAACCTTCCCCGGATAAGAACAATCTATAATTGCCTTGGCTAGTTTTGCCTGCGGCAAATGATAATAATTATTAGGGATAAAAATAAGCTTCTTTACCTGATCCCTGATTGCCTGCATTACTTTAGGATGGCAATGCCCTAAATTACCCACTCCCCATCCCGGGAAAAAATCCAGATAGGCCTTGTTATGTATATCCCAAAGCTTACTGCCCTTTCCTTTGGTGAACACTAAAGGCACCTTGGTATAAGTAGGCATTATATTGTCGTTATAACTGGAAAAAACCTGCTCTATCTTCATTTTACTATTTCCGTCCCGACTCCCTCATTAGTGAATATTTCAAGCAGAAGCCCGTGCGATATACGCGCATCGATCATATGGGTCTTTTTTACATCGCCTTTCAGCGCTTCAATACAGGCCTTTGCCTTAGGGATCATCCCCTGCTGCACGACGTTTTCATTTATCAACCCTTCTGCTTCCTCAATCGTCAATGTTGAAATAAAAGAATGCGGGTCATCGGCCCTGCGCATAATCCCCAGGACATTAGTAAGCATGACTAATTTCTCGGCCTTAAGCGCCACAGCTATATTAGCTGCTGCTTCATCGGCATTCACATTATATGTTTTTCTATCAGTTCCCCTGCCCATAGGCAATATCACGGCTATTTTATCATACCTGAGAGCTTCCAAAATAGGGTCCGTATTTATCCCGACTATATGCCCGACTAATCCCAGGTCGATCTTGGCTTTCTTTTTCTCTGCCTGGATGACTTTATCGTCTTTGCCGTTTAAGGCAACTGCCTTTGCGCCCAATTCTGAGATTTCCTCAACGATCGTATTGTTTAATTTCAGTAATTCCTCTCCTACCACCTTTAGCGTCTCTTCGTCGGTTACCCGCATCCCGTCTACAAACTCCGCTTTTTTTCCGCTTGTGCGCATGCGGTCGCTGATATTGGGGCCTCCGCCGTGGACCAAGACCGGCCTTAAACCCATGAAATTCAAAAAAACTATATCCTCCAATATCGCCTTTCTGATCTTATCATCCCCCAGGATGCTTCCGCCGTATTTGATAACTATCACTTTTTTATGGAATTTCTTAATATAAGGCAGTGCTTCAACCAGCACTTCGGCTTTCTTAATTGCTTCTTCCATGCTTTCCCTTTCCCTGCCTGCCGGCAGGCAGGTTAATTATACTCGGCATTTATTTTAACGTATTCCGGGGTAAGGTCAGACGTAAAAACAACGGCATCGGATTTACCCACGCCCAAGGAAACCAAAACATTGATTTCTTTTTTCTTTAAAGAGCTTACTTTAATTTTAATACTATCCTCCCTGACTGCTATCCCGCTTGCGCCTACTGCAGCTACAATCCTTCCGAAATTGGGATTTTCTCCGAAAACCGCCGTCTTAAAAAGATTGGAATTTGCAATTGCAAGGCATGCGGTTTTTGCCTCGCTTTTATTCCTGGCGCCTATTACTTTTATAATGATGAATTTTGTCGCGCCCTCGCCGTCTTTAACGATTGATTGTGCCAGATCAATACAAACCGTGTTTAATGCCTTAAGAAACGCCTGGTAGGAACTGCCGCCGTTAATGAGCAGGTTATCTGCCGCCCCGTTAGCCATTACAATCACAGTATCGTTGGTGCTCATACAGCCATCGACAGTTATGCAGTTAAAAGAATTATTTACCGCCTCAACCAGTGCTTTTTTCAGAATGCCCTTTTCGATATTGGCATCGGTAAAGATAAAAGAAAGCATTGTCGCCATGTTGGGCGCGATCATACCGGCGCCCTTAGCAATCCCGCAGATCGTCACTTTCTTCTTCCCGATTTTAAACTGGGCTGTTACCTCTTTAGCAAAAGTATCGGTAGTCATGATTGCAAGCTTTGCCTTATCGATCCCTTTCCTGGAGAGCCCTTTTACCAATACCGGCACAGCATTCATGATCTTTTTTATGGGAAGCGGCTTGCCGATTACCCCTGTTGAAGCCACCAATACTTCCCTTTGCGACAACCCTAAATATTTAGCGGCAGAACCAGCCTCGGCTTCTGCATCTTCTAACCCTCTTTTGCCTGTAAAGCAATTGGCATTACCGCTATTAGCAATAATCGCCTGATGAGATGAACTGGCTAAAAGGTGTTTTTTAGAAACAACCAAAGGCGCAGCGATGATTTTGTTAGCCGTAAATACACACGAGGCCTTTGCGGGGATTTCGGAATAATATAAAGCAAGGTCAACTTTACCATTATTTCTTATCCCGGCGCAGGTTGCGCTTGCGGTAAAACCCGCGGGTAGAATAGCTTTATGATATATGGCCATTAGAATAACCCGAGTGTTTCGGGGAATTTGTACATTATATTCATATTCTGTACAGCAGTGCCTGAGGCACCCTTTAGTAGATTGTCAATAGCAGCAATAATAACTATGTTATCGTCAAATTCCTTTAAACCGATATCGCAGAAATTAGTACCGCTCACATCCTTTATCCTCGGGAAGGCCCCCTCTTCTTTTATCCTTATAAAGGGCTCTTTTTTGTAGAACCTTTTATATAACTCTGTCAACTTAACCTTTGAGCTCTTTCCTTTAACTTTTTTTAAATAAATCGTCTCAAGGATACCCCGGTTTATAGGCAAAAGGTGAGGTACGAAAGTCACCTTAACTTTTTTAACTGCCAATTTTGACAAAACCTGGTTGATTTCAGGTGTATGCTGATGCACTCCTACCTTATAGGCCTTGAAATCTTCATTGATTTCCGAAAACAGAAAACCCTCGGCTATTTTCTTACCGGCACCCGTAACGCCGGACTTAGCATCGATGATTATTGAACTAAGGTCAGCCAACCCTAATGCAGCAATAGGCGCTAAAGCCAGGATCGCCGCCGCCGGATAACATCCCGGATTAGCAATAAGAGAGGCACCCTTAATTTTATTCCTATACAGTTCCGGCAGCCCGTAAACGGCCTTTTGTAAATTGGTTTTATCCGAATGTTTTACGCCATAATAATCCCTGTAAACCTTCACGTTCTTGAGCCGGTAGTCGGCACTCAAATCAATTACTTTTTTCCCGGCGGCCAAAAGCTTCGGCACTACAGCCATGCTGGATGTATGCGGCAGGGCTAAAAATAACAGGTCGCACTTGGCAATAGCTTCTTTTAAGTTTGTCGGCCCGCAGATAATCCCGGTGCGGCTTCCAAACTTAGGAAAGATCTCCGAAACAGGCAGTGTTAAGTCGCTCTTCCTGGAGGCATAAGACAACCTTACGCCAGGATGAGTTAAGAGGATTTCTACGAGCGCCTCGCCGGTATATCCGGCGCTGCCGATAATGCCTACGTTAACCATACGCAATCCTTTCATGAATTCCGACGGAAAGCATCAATTTAATATTTTAATCATAAGCTAAAATCCAATTATAGTCAAGAACTTTCTCGTCGATAGCAAAAAAAATCCCGCTTCATCAGCGGGATTCGATTATTGCCTTATCTATAATTTTTTAATACTACATCAATTACCTCTTAGTCCACTGGAAGCGTTTGCGTGCGCCCTTTAAGCCGAACTTCTTGCGTTCCTTCGTGCGAGGGTCGCGGGTTAAAAAGCTGCTTTTACGCATTAAATCTTTAAGGGCGGGCTCCGCCAAGATCAAGGCCCTGGAGATCCCGTGCCTTACGGCGCCGGCCTGGCCCGTCAAACCACCACCAGTAACATTAGCTATTACATTATATTTAGTCATATTATTGCTTACAATCAACGGCTGCTGAATAATGATCCTGTCTGTTTCTCTTAAAAAATATTTATCAAACGGCCTTTTATTTATCGTAATATCACCCTTACCGGGCATAAGATATACCCTTGCTACTGCTTCTTTACGCCTGCCGACTGCCGAATATTTTTCTGTTTGCTCCATTTAATTAAACCTCCAAAGAAAGCGGTGCCGGATTCAATTTCGGGTAATTACTGTCGGCAAATACTTTCAGCTTCTTTATCATCTTATTGCCTAAAGTCCCTTTAGGAAGCATGCGCCTGATAGCCAATTTCATTACTGTGGCGGGCTTATTATTAAGCATATTCTCTAAGCCGACTTCCCTTAAGCCGCCCGGGTATCCGGAATAACGGCGGTAAACTTTTTGCTTTAGTTTTCTGCCGGTAACTTTCACCTGCGAAGCATTGATCACTATGACGCCATCTCCGGTATCAATACTTGGGGTGAATATTGCCTTGTGCTTGCCTCTTAATATAACGGCGGCCTTGACAGCGATCCTGCCCAGCACCTTATCTTTGGCATCCACCAGGTACCAGCTTCTTTTTATATCCTGCCTTTTAGCTACATATGTCTTTTTCATGTCTTTAAAAAAATTAAACTTGCCATAAATGCCCGTTTGGCAAGAGAATAGAAATTATATCATATTTCTTAACGAAGTCAAGTAGTTTTTATGCTATGTTTAATATTTGACCTCTATTAAACATAGCCCCTTTGCCGGTATGTTCGGCCCGGCCATAGCCCTTTTGCGGGATTCAAGTATTTTTTTAAGCTGGCCCTTTAGAAGCCGGCCCCTGCCTATCTCAATAAGCGTCCCGGCAATGCTTCTGGCCATACTATAGAGAAAACCGTCCGCCTCTATATCAATGTATACAAAATCACTGTTTTTCCTTACGGAAATCTTCTTTATTGTTTTTACCGGGTCTTTTTGGACTCTCTCGGTTTTCTGAAATGACCTGAAATTATGCCTGCCTAAAAGCACCCTTGCTTCTTTTTGCATAAGGACGCAATCCAGCTTATGGGGGCAAAAATACACGTAGTCATTTGACAAAGCGCCCCTGAACTTCCGGTTCAGGATAGTATAACGGTATACTTTCGATTTTGCACAAAACCGGCTATGAAAGTTTCCATCCGCTTGGCTTATACCGACCACAGCAATATCTTCAGGCAATAAAGCATTGGCCCCTAAACGGATTTTTTCCAATGGCAGCGCAGATTTAGTTTTAAAATTCGCGGTATAGGCCTTAGCATGAACGCCTGCATCGGTCCTGCTGCAGCCAATAACTTCAATTTTTTCTTGGAAAAGTTCGGAAAGTGATTTTTCCAGGATTTTCTGGATGCTGGGCTTAGATTTACGGCAGTTTTGCACCTGCCAACCGCAGAAATTACTACCGTTAAACTCTATTTTGACTTTGAGATTACGCATTCCGCTATTTGCACTGCGTTTGTGGCAGCGCCTTTACGTAAGTTGTCAGCCACAACCCAAAGCCATAAACCGTTTTTTACAAAGCAATCGCAGCGGATACGCCCGACAAAAGTTTCGTCTTTTCCTTCGGCATCGCGGGGCATAGGGTAGAGATTGTTCTTTGGGTCATCAACTACAACAATCCCCGGGGCACGGGAAAGTAATTTTCTTACCTCTGGAGGCGTAATCGGCTTTTTAGTTTCGATATATACGGATTCCGAATGGCCGGTTCTCACCGGGACCCTCACGGTAGTCGCAGAAATTTTGATCTTGTTATCATGCATAATTTTGTGGGTTTCTTTTACCAGCTTCCATTCTTCAGAAGTATAATCACATTCTGCAAATCCACCGATATGCGGAAATACATTATAAGCCAGCTGCTGCGGCATTGATTTTTCTGCTAAGTTAACGTGGATCCGGCCGAATCCGCCTGCAGCAATTGCGGAAATTTCATCCTTTAACTGCTCAACTGCTGATTTTCCAGCTCCGGAAGAGGCCTGCAGAGTAGTGGCTATAATTCTTTTAATCCCTGCCTTCTTATAAATCGGCCAAAGGGCTACAACCATCTGGATTGTGGAACAATTGGGATTAGCGATTATACCCTTATGTTTAAAAACATCCTCCGGGTTCACCTCAGGGACGACCAAAGGGACTTTCGGGTCCATGCGGAAATCAGCTCCGTTATCGATCACCACTGCCCCCCGCTTTACTGCCTCCCGGGCAAAAGTGGCTGCTGCTCCTTTTTCGCCTTCGGTGCCGGCAAATAAAGCAATATCAATACCCTCAAACCCCTGGGCAGAAATCGGTTGAACCGAATATTTCTTACCATCAACCTCAATATCCCTGGCGGAACGCGCAAAAACCTTTAATTCGTTTATGGGAAAATCCCGCTGGTTTAAAACCCGCAGCATCTCGATCCCAACTACCCCTGCCCCGACTACTGCTACATTAACTTTCTTCATCAATAGCTCCTGTATATTACAAATGTTTTACCACTAAATCCCCGACTTCAACAGTGGAATAACCCATTTTGCCGGCTGCCAGTGATTTAAGTTTAGTGCCTGCTATTTTTATTACCGCGTCTTCGATTGCCTTTCCTGCTTTTAGCTCGCCAAGATTTTCCAGCATCATACCGGCTGCACAGATCGCTGCCAATGGGTTGATAACATTCTGCCCGGTATATTTAGGAGCACTCCCGCCTATCGGCTCGAACATTGATACCCCTTGCGGATTAATATTGCCTCCGGCCGCAATTCCCATACCGCCCTGGATCATGGCGCCCAAATCAGTAATAATGTCTCCGAACATATTATCCGTAACAATAACATCAAACCATTCCGGGTTCTTTACAAACCACATAGTTGTCGCATCTACGTGGGCATAATCGGTTGCGATATCCGGATAATCCTTGGCCACTTCATTAAAAACCCTTTGCCAAAGGTCCCAGGCGTACGTCAAAACATTGGTCTTTCCGCAAAGCGTAAGCTTCCTGCCTTTGTTGCGTTTTCTGGTGAACTCAAAGGCATAACGGACGCAGCGCTCAACCCCTTTGCGCGTATTATAGGAAAGCTGAATGGCGACCTCATCTTTTGTGCCTTTGTCTTTAAATTCACCCATGCCTTTATAAAGGCCCTCGGAATTCTCGCGCACAACCACAAAATCAATATCCTGCGGATTTTTGCCTTTCAAGGGGCAAAATTCGGCATTGTAAAGTTTGACCGGACGAAGATTAATATACTGGTCCAAGGCAAACCTTAATTTCAAAAGGATGCCGGTCTCTAAGATCCCCGGTTTTACTTCCGGATGCCCTATGGCGCCTAAAAAAATCGCAGAATATTCCTGCAGTTCTTTTATGTCACAGTCATCAACGGTTTTGCCGGTTTTTAAATATCTCTGGCCCCCAAAATCAAAGATCTTGGTTTCATATTTAAAACCGAATTTATCCGCCGCACTTTCTATTACCTTTAAGCCCTCTCTTACGACCTCCGGGCCGGTCCCGTCTCCCGGGATCACTGCAATTTTATACATGTCTTGCTCCTTAAATTTCTTCCACCCACTTTATCGATGTTTTATTTAAAACAATAAATTTCTTTTTAGCCGTAAGTTTAGTTGCCAGGCGGAATGACTGGAGCTCCTCTAACTGGTATAGCTCCGCCTCTGTTATCGCAATGAAGTTTTCCCTCTGGTCATTGATAAAATCCAGCATTCTCTCGCCTTCATTAAGGTAAACGCTGCCCTTAATAGAAGAACCGTCATTGCAAACAATGTTTACTCTTTGCCTGTTTTTCCCGGTCCTCATTTGGATACCTCCCTGCCTGCCGTCAGGCAGGCCTTTTTATGCTTCACCCAGTTCATTAACCCGCCCCCTTTAATTATTTCCTCAAGGAATTCGGGAAAAGCCCGGGTGTTGTAAGTTTTGCCTTGAGTAAGGTCCTTAATGACGCCGCGCGACAAATCAATCTCCAGCATATCGCCATCATTGATCTGGTCGGTTATTTCTAATTCCAGAAACGGCAGGCCTATATTGATCGCATTCCTGAAAAATATTCCGGCAAAGCTTTTTGCCAAAACAGCCGAGATGCCGCAACCCTTTATTGCCAGAGGCGCATGCTCCCTGGACGAACCACAGCCGAAATTACTGCCTGCAACTATTATATCTCCGACAGACACTTTTTTAGGAAAATCAGCATCAATATATTCCATACAGTGGCTGCCTAATTCTTTTGCATCGGTAGAAACCAGGTATTTTGCGGCAATAATATCATCAGTATTGATATTGTCGCCGAATTTGTGGGCTTTACCTTTTATAATCATACCTTCTCCGGATGAGTGATCCTGCCGGTAACGGCACTTGCAGCTGCAACAGCAGGATTACTCAGGTATACTTCCGATTTAGAATGCCCCATCCTACCTATAAAATTACGGTTAGTAGTTGCAAGGCACCTTTCGCCTTCGGTCAATATCCCCATATGCCCGCCTAAACAAGGCCCGCAAGTCGGCGTTGAAAAAACCCCGCCCGCTTTGACGAAAATTTCAGCCAATCCTTCTTTTACCGCCTGAAGATAGATCCTTTGCGTGGCAGGGAATATGATCAACCGTAAACCTGTTTTAACGCGCTTTCCCTTCAGGATCTTTGCTGCTATTCTAAGATCGGTTATCCTCCCATTAGTGCAAGAACCGATAACCACCTGATCTATTGCGATATCATGTAATTTACTTACCGGCTTGCAATTACTGGGCAGATGAGGACAAGCCACTTGCGGCTCCAATCCGGAAATATCCCATTCATAAGTTTTTTCATAGCTGGCGCCTTGGTCAGAATAATAAAATTTCGGCTTACGGCGGGCGGCTTGCGGCTTGTGGACCCTGATGTATTCTTTAGTGGTCTCATCCGGCTCAATCAGCCCTGCCCTTGCGCCTGCTTCGATAGCCATATTAGACATTGAAAATCTGTCATCCATGCCGAGTTTGGAAATTACAGGGCCGCTGAATTCCATTGCCTTATATAAGGCCCCATCCACTCCTATCTGGCCTATCGTAAAAAGGATCAAATCCTTACCGCCTACCCATTTATCAAGCTTTCCTTTATAGATAAACTTTAAACTGGCAGGGACTTTAAACCAGCATTTTCCGTCAACAAAAGAACGCGCCAGGTCTGTTGAACCGACCCCTGTAGCATAAGCGCCCATTGCGCCGTAGGTGCAGGTATGCGAATCAGCACCTATTACAAGGTCACCCGGCATGACCAGGCCCATCTCCGGCAGAAGCGCATGCTCTATGCCCATGCAGCCGACTTCAAAATAATTTTTAATACCCTGTTCCCCGGCAAAATCAGCCAATATTTTGCATTGGTTCGCACTCTTCAAATCTTTTGCGGGAGCAAAATGGTCCGGGACAAGGACAATCATCTTATTGTTAAAGACCTTCTTGATCCCCGTTTTTCTAAATTCTTCAATGGCAATAGGGGCCGTGATATCATTGCCCAAAGCCACGTCGATTTTTGCTTCAATAAAATCTCCGGGGCCGATAGATTTCTTATCGGCATGAGCTAATAATATTTTCTCCGCTATCGTATATGGCATAAGAGAAGTTTTTCGTCTATTATTTAAATTTCTTTACGACAAGTGATGCATTGTGGCCGCCGAAACCCAAAGAATTAGACATGCAAACACTAACCTTGGCCTGGCGGGCAACATTGGGAACATAATCAAGGTCACAATCCGGGTCCGGATGATCGTAGTTGATCGTAGGCGGGATAACACTGTCTCTAATCGCCAGGCAGCAAACAATAAATTCTACTCCACCTGCCGCTCCTAAAAGATGGCCGGTCATTGATTTAGTAGAAGAAACCGCTACTTTTTTCGCAAAATCACCCATGGCCTTCTTAATTGCCAGCGTTTCAATCTTATCATTGAGCTTGGTGGACGTACCGTGCGCGTTAATATAACTCACATCTTCCGGGTTTAACTCGGCGTCATCTAAAGCTATCCTCATCGCGCGGCTTGCCCCGTCACCCTGAGGGTCAGGCGCAGTCATATGGTAGGCATCACAAGACATGCCATAACCGGACATCTCTGCATAAATATGCGCATGCCTTTTTTGCGCATGTTCTAAAGTTTCCATAACCACTATCCCGCAACCTTCAGCCATTATAAAACCATCCCTGTCTCTTTCAAACGGGCGGCTCGCTTTTTCCGGTTCATTATTGCGCATGGAAAGAGCTTTTAACGCACAGAAACCGCCGACTCCAGTAGGCACAATACTGCCTTCTGTGCCCCCACAAACCATGACATCGGCATCTCCCCGCGCAAGGATTCTAAAAGCATCCCCTATTGCATGCGAGCCCGTTGCACAAGCAGTAGCCACGCAGACATTGGGGCCTTTCAAACCAAAGGTAATACCGATTTGGCCGGCTGCTTCGTTAACAATCAGCATCGGGATCAGAAAAGGAGACAGCCTGGACGGCCCTCTTTGCATAAAAATAGTATGTTCTTTTTCTATGATGTCTAACCCGCCTATACCGGAACCTACCACAACGCCGATCCTTGTCCTGTCTTCTTTATTTAGATCAAGGCCCGCATCAGTGATCGCCTGTTTTGTGCTGGCAACGGCAAATTGGACAAACCTGTCCATACGTTTTGTATCTTTATGCGTCAGGCCGTATAAATCAGGGTTAAAGACCCTGACTTCTCCCGCTATGCGTGAATCAAAACCGGTAGTATCAAAAACAGTAAGCGGGCCGATACCGCTTATGCCTTCTCTTAATGATTTCCAGAAGGTAGCGATATCATTCCCAACCGGAGAAATGACCCCTAAGCCGGTTACAACGACTCTATTCTCTTTTTTCATAGTCCGTCCGTATCAAAACTTACCCCGCCGACAGTCTTTTAGGCGGGGTATTTTTAGTTTATTTTCAATTAAATATACCGGTAAATTACTTGTTGCCAGCTTTTTCTTCGATATACTTAATCGCATCACCTACGGTAGTAATCTTTTCCGCATCTTCGTCTGGAATCTCAATGCCAAATTCTTCTTCCAGCGCCATAACTAGCTCTACGGTATCCAAAGAATCGGCACCCAGATCATCCACAAAAGATGCTTCGGGAGTAACCTCTTCCGGTTTTACACCAAGTTGTTCTGCTATTATTGATTTAACCTTATCCTGAACTGCCATTCTTTTTCCTCCTTAATTTGTCCCGGTACACTACCAGGATCAGCAAAAAATTACAAGTTTTCCGTTATTGCATTACCATGCCGCCATCAACTACAATCGTCTGGCCGGTGATATAACCCGCTTCTTCTGAAGCTAAAAATAAACATGCCTGCGCTACATCTATGGGCCCGCCCAGCTTATTCATCGGAATAACAGCCAGCATCCTCTCCTTTACCTGCTCAGAAAGCTTGGCTGTCATATCGGTCTGAATGAAACCCGGCGCCACTGCGTTCACATTTATATTACGGCTGGCAAGTTCTTTTGCCGCTGTTTTTGTAAGGGCGATGATGCCTGCCTTGGAAGCCGAATAGTTTGCCTGGCCGGGGTTTCCGATTATGCCAATGATCGAAGCAATATTGACTATTTTGCCGTAACGCTGCTTTATCATGGGCTTGGATACGGCTTTCGTACAATTAAACGTACCTTTTAAATTTACATTGATAACCGCATCCCAGTCCGCATCCGGCATCCTTAACATCAGATTATCCTTTGTGATACCGGCATTGTTAACTAATATATCAACCTTTGAAAATTTGTCAAGAATTTTGTTTATTGCTTGCTCGACTTGCGCATAATCACATACATTAAGCTCCAGCGCCATAGAACTTACTCCCAATGCTTCGATTTCCTTCGAGGTCAAAACTGCCTTCTCAAGGTTTACATCGGAAATAATGACCCCCGCCCCTTCCCGGGCAAAGCTTAAGGCGATCTGGCGGCCTATTCCCTGTGCGCTTCCGGTAACCAGGGCTATCTTATCTTTAAATCTCATAAAGACCTCCGATTTTCAATTTGACAAATTTAGGATATCGTCTCTCTTTTCAATATTTACTACATGGGCATTGCTGTCAATGCGCCGCATCAGCCCTTTTAAAACTTTCCCCGGGCCGAATTCGTAAAACTTATCTACGCCCTGGCTAAGCATAAAACGCATTGATTCTTCCCATCGTACGGAAGAATACATCTGTTTTACAAGATTTTCTTTTACTTCCGGAATACCGTACTCGGGTTTTGCGGTAAAATTACTTATTATCGGCACAACCGGCGCAGAAAATGATACCCCATCCAACACCTTTTTTAATTCTGCCGAGGCCTCAAACATCAATGAAGAATGGAAACCACCGCTTACTTCCAACGGGATCACACGCTTAGCTCCTGCTTCCAAAAACATTTCAGATGCCTGCGTAACTGCCTCAACTTTACCTGAGATTACTGTCTGGCCAGGGGCATTTAAATTAGCGATTTCAGCCCCGGTTTTAACGCAGATCTCTTTAAGTATCTCGGAGGATAGGTCTAAAACTGCAGCCATGGCTCCGGGGTGCCTGTTTGCCGCTTCCTCCATTATCTCGCCTCTTTTTCTTACAATCCTTAACCCATCTTCAAAAGATATGGCCCCGCAAGCCACCAAAGCCGTATATTCACCTAAGCTCAAACCAGCTGCAAAACTGGCTACTTGATGCTGGCTGCCGGCTGCTGATTTGAATGCCTCGAAAGCAGCTATACTTATTACAAGAATTGCCGGCTGAGAAATACTGGTCAACTTAAGCATGTCTTGAGGGCCTTCAAACATGCGCTTCTTAATACCAAAACCAAGTATTTCTTCTGCTTTTTCAAAGACCGTCCTTGCCTCGGGAAAAGATTCATATAAATCTTTTCCCATTCCTATATATTGGCTGCCTTGTCCGGCAAAAAGAAATCCTACCATTTAATTAT
>VGKM01000003.1 GCA_016867005.1 Candidatus Omnitrophota bacterium
TTTGGCTAGAGCGCAGCGTTCGGGACGCTGAGGCCGACAGTTCAAGTCTGTCCGCCCCGACCACCTTTCGATAAACTCAAGGTGATCGCCCTGAGTGGAATCGAAGGGCGGACAAATAACAAAAGCCACAAGGAGTCCAAGAAGTTATGAAAACCGGGCCCAGGCGCAAATATTTAATAATTCCGGTTGTGGTTATTACGGGGATAATTATTTCTTTTATCCTCTTTTTTATGTCAAAGCGCCTGGAGAATAAGCGCCTGATCGCCGATTTTGAGTTATTGGCAGATGCAAGAAGCGACGCGATACAACTCAGTTTGCAGGACCATATATTCGAGCTTTATTCTTTGCAAAGTTTTTTTGATGCCTCGCAATCGGTAAATAGGCAGGAATTTTCCACTTTTGTCTCTGTTATTTTGCCCCGCCATCTCGGAGTGATCTCTTTTGACTGGGTCCCGCGCATAACCGATTCTAACAGGGAAAAATTTGAGGAGGCAATCCAGAAAGAAGGCGTTGGCAGCTTTAAAATCAGGGACCTGGGAAATGAAGGAAAACTTTCAGAAGCCAAGCCCCACCCCGAGTATTTCCCTATCTATTATTCAGTCCCTCCTGAAAACAATGCAAATGTCCTTGGTTTTAACCTTATGTCCAGTGAAGTACGCTGGCAGGCAATGCTGAGGGCGGTAAATGATGATGCCCCGATAGCTACTCCCCGCATAAGATCAATCCGGAAGGGTTCGGATTATGCCTGCCGTTTGTTTCTGCCTGTATACCGCAATGGCGTTATTTATAATACAAAAGAACTTCGTCAGCAGAATTTATTAGGTTATGTTTCGACGCTTTTCTTGGTCAAGGATACTATAGACGAGGCCTTAAAAGGCATGAAGCAGGCAGGTATTAATGTATGCCTCTATGACGAAAGCGCGCCTCCCGATGATAAATTGCTGTATTGCCATATAGAAAATGCCTCCTTAGGCAATAGTAAACAAGGCTCAAGCAGAGGATTTATCGCCCGTTCTACATTTGATTTCGGCGGCAGAAAATGGAGGATTGTTGCAACGCCTACAGAAGAATTCTTTGCTGTAAGAAAATTTGCCGGGCCATGGTTTGTGCTCTTTGGGTCATTTATTTTAACATTTTTCTTAGCATCGTATTTATTCAGTATCTTAAACAGGTCAGCTGAAATCGAAAGGTTGATCGAGGAGCGCACAGCGGAATTAATCAAAGCAAAAGATAAAGCTACGCTTTTGTATAAGGTAAGCCCCAGCGCTATTTTTACGGTTGATAAAGAAATGCGGATCGTAAGCTGGAATAATAAGGCAACCGAGATAACCGGCTATACCAATGAAGAGGTAATGGGTAAGCAGTGCTTTATGTTTACCGAATACCCCTGCAAGGATAAATGTGGACTTTATTCTGACGATGTCTCAAAACCTATAATCGGCCAGGAATGCACGATAAAGAGAAAAGATGGCACGATGCGTATTGTTACAAAGAATGCCGATTTTCTAAAAGACGAATTCGGCAATGTAATGGGAGGCATTGAGAGTTTTGAAGATATCACCGAAAGAAAGCTTGCTGAAAACGCAATTAGAATTGCTTTTGATATGACGCATTCCATCCTGGAAAAGGCGCCGTTCGGCATATTTGTTGTAAATAAAACAGGAAATATCGATTATGTAAATACCCGCATGATTGAGATCTCCGGCTCGACTTACGAGCAATTCAAGGGAATGAATATTCTGCAAGTCCCCACATATAAGGAACTCGGCCTGGACCAGAAAATAAGGGATGTAATAAATTCTGGCGAATCATTTTTTATGGGTGACGTTGATTATACTTCTTTTTACAGCAAGAAAAGGAGCATCAGGAATTTTACCGGGATGTCTTTTGAAGAAGAGGGGCAGAGAAAAGCGCTTATTTTCGTAGAAGATGTTACTGCGGAAAAGCAGGCTGAGCAAAAGCTTGAAGAGGCGGCAGAAGAATGGAAGAGGACATTTGATTCTATTTCCGATATGATCTTTATCCAGGATATCGACTCTACTATATTAAGGGCAAATAAGGCCTTCCTTGAATCTATAAAATCTCCTGCCGGCGACGTAATCGGAAAGAAATGTTATCAGGTAATGCATAACCTTGACCATCCCTGGCCGGAATGCCCGTTTGAAAAGACCAAGCAGGATAAACTTACGCATACCGAAGAGGTCCATGATAAAAATATCGGTATCCCGCTTTTGGTTTCTACTTCTCCGATCTTTGACAACAAGGGTAATTTGATCGGCTCTGTCCATATTGCCAAGGATATCTCTGATATTATCAGGGCAAGAGAGGAACTTGAAAAAAAGAATGAAGAACTGAGAAAGCTCGATCAGCTCAAATCAGATTTTGTTTCTACGGTTTCGCATGAATTACGCACCCCGCTATCTATTACCAAGGAAGGGATAAGTTTAATAATCGACGGTATCCCGGGAGCGATAAATGAAAAGCAGCGGAAAATATTAAGTACGGCAAAAGATAATGTGGACAGGCTGGCGCGCATCATCAATGAATTGCTTGATATTTCAAGGATCGAGGCAGGCAAGATTGAGATCAGAAGAGAATCCACCAGTTTGAATCATATTATAGAGACAGTTATTACTTCGTTTTCATTAAAGACGCAGGAAAAAAACCTGGAATTGAAGTTAACCATGCCCGGGAGGCCTGTTGAAATCTATATTGACCCGGATAAAATAATCCAGGTATTTACTAATTTTGTGGATAATGCGATTAAATTCACCGAGAAAGGCACAATTGAGGTTTCTTGCTTTGAAAAAGAAAATGAGGTTGAGTGTTGTGTCAGGGATTCGGGTATCGGCATATCCGCTGATGACCTGCCTAAGCTGTTTGATAAGTTCCAACAATTCGGCCGTACGCCCGGGCCGGGAGAAAAAGGGACTGGCTTAGGGCTATCTATAGCCAAAGGGATAATCGACCTGCATAAGGGGCGTATTTGGGTAGAAAGCGAATTCGGCAAAGGCACGAAGTTTTATTTTAGCCTGCCCAAATATACTTATGAAACTCTTACAAAGGAATATGTTGATTCAGGCATCGATGATTCTTTGAAAAATCATACTAAATTCTCTTATATAATTGTAACTGTCGTAGATTTTAACAAGATATCCGAAGAAATCGAAAAAAATAAATTACATGAAGTCCTGCGTGATATCGAGGCGGCCATACGCAACAGTTTACGCCGTTCAAAGGATACTACATTAAAAGGGGAAAAAGAATTCGGTGTCTTCTTGTATGACTGCAACAGGGAGAATGCTTTAAGGGTCGAGGGTAGGATCGAGCAGGTCATAGAGGATTGTTTGATTACGCATAGTTTGAGCGGAAGGCTGCAATTTAAATTCGGCTGCGTTACATATCCGGATCAGGCATCAAATTATGAAGAACTGATCAATATAATCAGGAAAGAATAAATAATTTTACAAAACTTGATTTATGTGTAAAATAAGGCAGGATAGGATTTTTTATTACCGGAGGTAGAAATGGGAAATAGCAGGATTTTGCTGGTTGATGATGAGACGGACCTGGTTGAAATGGTCAAGATGCGGCTTGAGGCCAATCATTACGAAGTAATTACCGCTTTTGACGGGCAGGATGGCCTGGAGAAGGCGCGCAGCGTAAATCCTGATTTGATCATCCTGGATATTATGCTTCCTAAGATGGATGGTTATAAGGTCTGCAGGATACTGAAATTTGATGAGAACTTCAAGAAAATACCCGTTATCATGTTTACCGCACGCGCTCAAGACCAGGACAAGGAGACCGGTACGCAGGTCGGGGCAGATGCCTATATAACAAAACCGTTCGAGCCGGAAGTATTATTGAATAAAATCAATGAACTAATGCCAAAATAAGGAAAATATGGATATCAGGCCGGATATTAATTTATTGATACAAAAAGGGATCATTAGCCAGGAACAGGTGGATAAAGCAAGGGAAGAGAGCGCCAAGACAGGGCTTCCTATTGAGAAATCACTTGAGCGGCTGGGTTTTATTTCTGAAGTGGATATCGCAAAAATTGCCGCGGATTCTATCGGCGTGCCTTTTATCAATTTGACCGATTACCTGATAGATGCTGAAGCAATCAAGCTTGTCCCTGAGGCATTGGCGAAGAAATTTAAAGCAGTGCCTATTTTTAAAATAGGCGATAGTTTAACCGTGGCAATGGCAGATCCCCGCGATATCGCGGCAATCGATGAAATCAGGTTAAAAAGCAAGGTCGGGATAATCGAGCCGGTCATATCTACGGTAGACATGATCCAGAAAGTTATTGACCAGTATTATGGGGCTATCGGTAGCGCCGAGGAATTAGTCAAGGGCCTGACCAAAGAAAAAATGGAGGAGCGCCTCAAAGGGACAAAGGGGCTTGCCGAGATCGCCGAAGATGCACCTATCGTAAAATTAGTAAGTTTAATAATCATGCAGGCCGTAAAAGACAAGGCAAGCGATGTGCATATTGAGCCGGCTGAAGATAAAGTCCTTGTGCGTTACCGCATAGACGGTATTTTGCATGAGGTACAAAAGATACCTAAACACTTGCAGAGTGCTTTGGCATCGCGCGTCAAGGTAATGGCAAGGATGGATATTGCCGAGACCCGTAATCCTCAGGACGGAAGGATACAATTAAAGATGGAGAATAAGGATCTTGACCTGAGGGTTTCTTCTTTTCCGACAATAAACGGAGAAAACCTGGTTTTAAGGATTTTGGATAAATCATCGGTCCTTATGGGGCTTGCGGAACTCGGGTTTGCCGGCAAGGATTTAAAAAACTTTGATAAACTTATCAGGCGGCCAAACGGGATAATCCTTGTTACCGGCCCCACTGGTTCGGGAAAAACCACGACTTTGTATGCCGCGCTTTCCACTATCAATTCCATAGAAAAGAATATCATTACCATTGAGGACCCTGTTGAGTATGAGATCCCGCTTATCCGGCAGACGCAGGTAAATCCGAAGGCAGGGCTTACTTTTGCTAACGGCTTGCGCAGTATCCTTCGCCAGGACCCCGATATAATCATGGTCGGCGAAATACGCGATAAAGAAACCGCAGAGATAGCGATCCAGGCGTCTTTAACCGGGCATTTAGTTTTTTCAACGCTGCACACAAACGATGCCCCGGGCGCCCTTACCCGCCTGATAGATATGGGGATTGAACCGTTTTTAATCGCAAGTTCCATCACCGGTATCCTGGCTCAGAGATTAGTGCGTGTGATCTGCCCGAAGTGTAAAGAAAAATATACTCCTTCGGATGAGGTCATGCATGATTTAGGGTTGAAGGAGAAAGTTGAATTGTACCGAGGAAAAGGATGTATGCACTGTAAAGAGACCGGTTTTTCCGGAAGAGTAGGTATTTTTGAATTACTTCTTATGAATGAGGAGATAAAGAACCTGGTTACCGCAAAGGCATCAAGCGGCGATATCAAGAAAAAGGCCTTGGCTCAAGGGATGACTACTTTATATGAAGACGGGATGGAGAAAATAAAGAGCGGAGTAACTACCGCAGAAGAAATGCTTAGAGTGACAGAGGAGGTGTAGGATGGTAATTTTAGTTATTATCGGGGTTGTTTCTTTGATTTTAGGGTTGTTCCTTATGACCGATCCAAAATTATTGGAAAAGTTTATTAATCAGTTGAACAAAGTCATTATAGCAACAAGGCCGCCGAGCCTTAAGCAGAATAAGCTCCTCGGGATCTTCTTGATTGTTTTTTCCTTAGTTATGTTTTATATAGGGATGAAGTTAAGGTAACTGATAAGGATCATGCCAAACTTTAAATATAGGGCAAGAGATAAGTTTTCGAGGGCAGTTAGCGGCACAATTGCCGCATCCGGAGAAGACGAAGCAGCCAAAAAGCTCCAGGATATGGGGTATGTGCCTATATCTGTTGAAAAGGCCCGCGATTTTTCCGCCCATGACCTGCTTAAGAAATTCAAAAGCGTAAAGCTGGAGGAGGTTAATGTTTTTACCCGCCAGCTTTATTCTTTGCAAAAAGCCGGCGTCCCTCTTTTGTCCAGTTTGGAAGTAATCGCTATCCAAAGTAAGAACATGTATTTCAGAAGTGTTATCGAAGAAATAGCGGCAAATATCAGGTCAGGCAATAGTTTTTCTGCCTCTCTTCGAAAATACCCAAAGATCTTCGACGAAGTTTATGTCAGTATGGTTAAAGCAGCAGAGTCAGGCGGTAATATCGCCAATATCCTGGAAAGGTTAAGCGCCTTACTGGAACAGGATATTGATACAAGGGCAAGGATCAAATCTGCAACGCGTTATCCCTTGCTTGCTTTTGTAGTTTTGTGTATCGGGTTCCTGATCATGGTCACTTTTGTAATCCCCCGTTTTTCAGTGATTTATGGCCAATTTAATGCGGAGCTGCCTTTGCCGACCCGCGTTTTAATTATGATAAACCTCTTAATCAGAAAATTCTGGTTTTTGTTTATCACGCTTATTATCGCAGGTTTTATCGGTTTTAGAAAATTCATTAGATCCGGCTTTGGCCGTCCTATATGGGATAATTTTAAGCTTAAAGTTTATGTCCTGGGCCCTTTGATGCAAATACTGATAATGTCCCGTTTTGCCAGGATCACCAGTTTATTGATGAAAAGCGGGGTCCCGATATTGGAGATCCTGGATTTAGTGGCAAATACATCAGGTAATATTATTATCGCCCGCGCCATAAGAAACGTCAAAGAAAGCGTTAACCAGGGAAGGGGCATTTCAGAGCCGATGAAAGCAAGCGGCCTTTTCCCGCCGGTTGTCGTACAGATGGTGGCAATAGGAGAGCAAACCGGCAAAGTCGATGAGCTGCTTTTAAGCGTCGCAGACTACTATGACCGCGAATCCAGCTATATGATCAAGAATTTGAGTACCTATATTGAACCGGCGTTGATCTTCGTTTTAGGAATAATGGTTTTAGTGATGGCACTAGCGATATTTTTGCCGATGTGGAACCTGATCAGGTTATTCAGGCCTTCTTAAAGATGGCAAAGCGCGGCCTTACGCTCTTTGAGTTATTGGTTTCGGTTTGCGTTATTTCTACTCTTATCGGTTTATTTGCAATTTATGCCAACAATACCGTAAAGGTCTCAAGAGAGATTGCCTTGCAAAGCGAGCTTAAGAATATCCGGATGTCTATCCAGCATTTTTATATTTTAAACGGAAGATATCCCAACGATTTGTTTGAGTTAACGCGTGAGCCCTTGACAATAGGCAGTGATAATAGTAAAATAATACTTCAAAGTTACTTGGGTTCTTTCAGGGTTGACAAGGAAGGCTGTATGCTCGACCCTTTCTTCAATAGGTATGTTTATAACAAAGTAGATGGCTCGGTTCATCCGGGAGGCAATGATTACCAGCGGTGGTAAATTTTTGGAATTAATAACACCCCGCGCTTATCGGAATTGCGCGGGCGTACCCTTATTGGGTAAAAAGGAGGGGTAATGGGTAAAAAGTCAGGTTTTACTTTAATTGAATTAGTAATGGTCATAGTTATCCTCGGGATACTCGCCTCAGTCGCATTACCGACATTTTTCAACTTGCAGGAAGATGCAAAAAGAGCAGCTGTTAAAGGCGATTTAGGCGGCCTTCGCAGCGCAATTGCTATCTGGTATGCCAAGACAGCGGCATCGGCTGGTGTGGCATCATATCCTTCTATTACAGAATTGAATTCTTCTCCCGGCGGGCCTTTAGCATTCGGCGTCCCGGTCAACCCTTATACAAATTCAAGCGGAATAATCGCGGGTGCCGCAGAAACTGCTAATTCAAGCCAGGGATGGATTTATGACGTTACTACCGGCAGGATTTGGAGTTCCGCTCCGCAGACCCAGGGTTCGGGTTATTAGTAAGATATTTTAGTTTGACTTAAACGTAATGGCTGGCTTTTCAGAACAATTTGGAGAGCCAGCCATTAAATTATATGATTAAGCGGCCGTATTTTAAACTTAAGTTTATCCTCATTGTTTTATTGGCTTGTATAAGTTTTGGTGTTTATATCAATTCTTTACAGGGCGGGTTCCTGATTGATGACCATGCAGGGATACTTGAAAATAAAAATATCCACGATTTAAATTCCTACCTTAAGAATAATTTTAATTTTTCGCCAGGCGCTTTTGTTGAATTGGTGCGCGCAGTAATCTGGAACTTCTTTGGCAGCAATACCTTGCCTTATCACTTATTCAATGTCTTGGCGCATGTTGTTACGGTCATCCTTATATTTGTACTTTGCAATATTTTATTCAAAAATATAACCCTGTCATTTTTAACAGGGCTAATTTTTGCGGTACATCCCATTCATACCGAAGCGGTAAGCTGGATTTCGGGCGGGCCTTATGTTTTATCAGCGTTATTTTTTACGCTTTCGCTTATTTTTTACATAAAATCAGAGCAGTCGATGTTTTATCTGGTTTTAACTGTTCTTGCTTTTGTATTGAGTTATCTGACCGGGAATTCCGCAGTTTCGCTTCCCCTTATATTTATAGTATATGAATTATTTTTCAGGGACAAAACACAAGATAGGGGAGTATTTTCCAGAAAGATAAGGATTTTTGTATTAGCTGCGCTATTATTAACGGCAATAATGGTGGCAGCCATATTCTTTTTAAGAAGAAACACATTTATCCATACTATTTTTTATTTTAAGGGATTCAGCTATTTGGTAGTTGTTACAAAAGCGTTTCTTTATTATTTAAAGATCATTTACCTCCCCTTAGCAAGGGGGCTGTACCATCCTTTTGCCTATAACTCGGTTGATACCAGCAAGTTGAGCCCGGCATTCTTTGTTTCTCTGTCTGTGCTGGTATTTTCAATATTTTTGTTTTTTAAATGCCTTAAGAAAAACAAGCCGGTATCTTTTAGCATCGCTTTGTTTTTTGTCACCTATCTGCCTTATTCCAATATTATCCCTGTATGCAACATCATTTCCGAACGCTACGTTTATCTTCCGTCTTTGGGGGTCTCGCTTCTTATCGCCGCACTTTTTTTAATAGCATGGGAGGCGATAAATAAAGACCTTTCTTCTAAGAAAGTTTTAAGGATTATTGCTATGGTATTGCTGGTTTTATTTATTTTAAGTTACTCAATTCTGACGGTAAAACGCAATAATGAATACAAAGACATCATTACTTACTGGAAAACAAACATAAATAACTTTCCGGACGGTTACATGGCCTACAATAATCTGGCCGGTACATTTTATGTGATGGGCCAGACCGAGCAGGCCCTGGCTTATTCCTGGATAACGCTGATGATCAAGGCTGACCAGCCGCATGTCTGGTGCAATCTGGGTAAAGTTTATTTTGAGAAAAAAGATATGGCGATGTCGGAATTCTGCTATAAAGAAGCATTGAAGCTGGATAAGGGGTATCCGCCGGCGATCCAGGGGATGAAACTGATCAAAGAAAAAGAGCTCCCTAAAAAGGATTAAATAAATGCAGATTAAGTGTTATAATAATCGCATGAAAAGGCGCGGGTTTACTCTTATTGAAGCAATAATGGTCATTATGATCGTCGGGATCCTTGCCGCAGTAGTCTCTGTTGATTTTATCTCATCTTTTTCTACGTCGAAAATAGAAGCGGCCAGGTTTAAGCTGAAGAGCGATATTATTTATGCCCAGGAGTTAAGTGTTACGCAGCAGTTGAATCACGGCGTTATTTTTGATCCGGGCGGGGAAACCTATTCGGTTTATAAACAAACTACCGGCAATATCATTAATAACCCTTTGACAGGGGCGCCTTTTACAGTGAATTTTAATACGGACCCGGATTTAACCGGCATAGATTTAGTATCTGCCAATTTCGGCGCGCCGACAACAAACCGTGTTGAATTCAATAGCTATGGCATTCCTTCCGACGGCACAACTGTTTTGGCTGCTAACGGCTCAGTTTCTCTTAGTTATTCGGGGCTAAACGGTTTGGTTACGGTAACCAAGAATACAGGGATGGTTAATTGATGGGGAAAAAAGGGTTTACTCTTATCGAGACGGTAATTGTGATTATTGTTTTAGCAATTACCCTTACGCCCTTCAGCGTCCTTACGACCAATGTAATAAGCCGCAATGTCCGTTCTCAGGGGACGGCAACAGCTGTCAGCCTTGCTGAACAGGAAATGGAGAGGGTGACGGCTCTTAGGTTTTCTTTGGCCGTTGATGAGGCGGCTGCTTCTTTTTCCGCTCCTTTTAACGGTTTTACAAAAGAAATAATTGTAGATTATGTTAATTCAGGCAGCCTGAATACTCCTGTTGCAGGGCCTACTGATTATAAAAGAGTACAGGTAAAGGTCACAAGCGCCACTGCCGATACCATAACCCTTACAACATTAATAACAAATGACTGGTAAAAAAAGTTTTACACTTATTGAACTTGTTATGGTGATGGTAATCGTAGGCATAATCGCCGGTATCGGTGTGCCTGTCATACTGACAACTGCTGATGCCTGGTCATTGGCAAGTTTTTTTCAGGATAATGCGGTTTCTCAGGCAATAGTTGCGCAAAGCAGGATGTCCAGGGAGATCCGCCGGCTCTTAAATGACGCATCTGTAGCAGGCGCAAGTTCAACACAATATTCATTTACTGACCTAGGCAGCAATGTGATCACCTATAACAGAAGCGGCAATACCCTGATGCGTAATTCCGACGGGCTGGCAGCCAATGTTACAGCATTAAGTTTCATATATTATGATGATGATAACAATACTATAACTACCCCGGTAGTAAGCCCAGATGATACCGATATCAGGATAGTCCAGGGTAACTTTTCAATTCTGGCAGGCAGCAATACCTTGAATTTCCGATTTGCAACCAGGCCACAGAATTTAAGGCGGTTAAATGAAAAATTTAAATAAAATTAAAGGCGTCAGTTTAGTTGTTGCCGTAGCAATAATGTTGATCTGCGGCGTACTGGGAGCTGTGATGGCGCAATTATTGGGAGTTACTTCGCGCGGCTCCGTGGATTATATGCGTTCTTCCCAGGCCTTAGGACTGGCTCAGGCAGGCATCAATTGGCAGATGATGCAACTAGCTACTGCAGCAGATTGGGATGTTTTGACCGGGCAGACGGTTTCTTTAGGGGGTTGGATATTTACGACAAGCTTAAGCAATTGGGCGCAGCCGCAAACCGACAGCTCTACAAGCACGCGCCTGGATATAAACGTTACAGGAAAGACAAACGGCTCGGATGGCGCTATCATCCAGCGCACGATGTCTCAATCCGCCTGGAAACTTCCTTCAGCAACTAAATTCGCACTTTTTTGGGGGAGAGACGTGGCAAATCTTTCTTTCAGTAATGTAGCGGTTTCCGGAGATTTTTGGTCAATCGGCTCAACCAGTATTCCCGGGAGTTCTTCCGTAACAAGCGGAAGCGCCTATAGGCCGCAAGGAGAGGATATTTCAGGGGCGGGCTCATATACGGAAGTCGATGTTGGTGTATTCCCGTATTTTTCCAATTTTACAGGTTCAACTTCCACTCATTCTACTCCGCCTTTTGATGCGTCTTATTTTACAACTTTAACCAGTGACTACGATAGCCGTGAGGCAGCTTGCGTTACCGGCACTGATATTAACCAGAATTCAAGCTTGGCTTTATCAGGCAATACAGTTTGCTGCCGCGACTTTAACACAAACGGGACTATAACAATAAGCGGTAACGGGTATATTATTGCCAATCGGGATATGTTGTTGCATACGCAGAACGGTGATTCAGGGACATTGACATTTTCTCCTTCCGGAGGGAACATTGTTTTGATCGCCGGGCGCGATATCCTTATTAATTCAGGCCAGAATGATACTCCGGTTACAATGAATTCCGGGGTAAGGATGTATTCGAAAAGCGACGGGGTTAATACCGGCGAGATTACCATTCGCAATAATACGACAAACATCGACGATGCTTTAATATTGGCTGATCGGCGCATTATTATTCAGGACAGTGCAAATATAACCGGTTCTACTCTTTTTGTCAATGACCCTGGCAATGCCACAAATAATGTGCTTCGAATTGAGGATTCAGGCACAAGCGTTGGCACGCAAGCGTCTCCCTGCAATGTAATAAGTATCGGCCGCGGGACACCGACAATCCAGATTACGGATACTGCAAGCGTTATAGGCCTTGTTTATCAAAGAGATGCAAATAATTTGGGAAGGACCAGGATTGACGGGCAAAATAATGCCAACAGGGTTAATATCACCGGTTCTGTAATAGCCAATGCTTTTCAGGGCAATGATATAGATAATGCCAATATTACTTATGACCCGGATAGTTTGCCTGATCCTCCTATTGAAGGATTTGACGGTTTTGCTACCAAAAAACCTGATTCCTGGAGCGGAAATTGATGTAGTTTGGCTGAATTTATGATATACTATTTATTTATATGAAAATATCAGGCCTGAAGATTGATTCCATTTCCTCGCTATTCTCTCCGAAAACGAATTCCTTTGTTATCGCTGACCTTAGTTCAGGGTTAAAGCTTTCTTATGCCAATTTTAGTAACGGTATCAAGGTTTTAGCGGCAGAAGATATTGCATGCAGCCACCAAATGCATGAGGTGATATTGAGCTCACTGCGCGCTTTCTTAAAAGATAATAATATACAGTCAAGGAACACGATTCTTCCCCTTTCTTAAGCTCTGTTTTTGTAAAAAGAATACAATTGCCCTGTGTTTCGGACGCGGAATTGCTGGAGGCGATTAAATGGAAGATAAAGGATGAACTGCCGTTTGAACTTGAAAAAGCGGTTTTCGATTATCAGATCATCAAGAAGAGTTCTTTAAATGACGGCTCAAAGGTATTTGACCTGGCCTGTATTGCAGCGCTTGAAGAAGAAATAACCAGCCAGGTAGTTTTATTAAAACAGGCAGGGCTTAATGTCATCGGAGTAGGTTTTGCGCCTTTCGGTTATATCAGGCTGATAGAAAAGTATCTGGCAGAGGATAAAGGGGCAGCCCAGGCAGTATTATACCTATGGGCAAATGCCAGTTATCTTAATATTTATAAAGACAATAAGCTGGTTTTCTTCAGGGAGCTTCCGGTCTCCCTCAATAAATTCAGAAATTCTCTTTCTGCTGCGTTGGTCACCGAGAAAGGCAAAGTCCAATTAAGCCCTCTTCAGATAGAAGACATCCTTTTTAAACACGGCGTCCCGATCCCCGAATCGGGCCTTTATAACGACAAAACAATGGCAAGCCAGATCATGGCAATGTGGCGCCCAGCCCTTGAAGCATTAGCCCAGGAAATAAAGCGTTCCTTTGTTTATTATAAATCGCAATTCCAGGAAGAAGATGCCGGTAAAATATTTGTTGCTGCTGAGGCACAAAATATAATCAACCTGGATAAATTCCTGGCAAAAGAGCTATCTTCCGAAGCCGAAGTTTTTCCCGTTATAGAGAAAATCTTGCCTCCGCCGCAAACCAGCCCTTCGGAATTGGTAAAAATTTACCCGGGTATCGGGCTGGCAATTGATTATAAACACAATATCAATCTTCTGCCGCGGCAATTCCGGACAGAGAAAATTGAGAATGTCCAGAAGATCTCTCTGCGTTGGGTCGCTTTTATCGCATTTTTATTGTTAGCGGTTTCATATATCCTTGCCCGGGCAGGCGTGACTGCTTATGAAAAAAGATTGGACCGCACATTATTCCAGCTCAATGTCTTATCCGAGATAAAGAATATAAAAAATAAGCTGGATGCATTCGAGATCTTTTCTGCCGGTGTCAAGGACAGAGAGCTGCCGTTAGGGGAGATTTTTAAAAAAATCAGCAATATTTCCCCCAGAGAGATGTTTTTTAATTCACTCGTAATTAATTGCGGCTCAAAGACAGGTTCGATTTCCGGCTATGTTAAGACCACAAATCAAAACGCAGATTCAATCCTTACCCAGTTTATCAGCCAGTTAAATTCTTCAAAGATGTTTTTTGATGTTAATCTGAGCGAGCTTAAGAAAACCGGCACTCAGGGGTTTGATTTGGCAAATTTTGAAATAAGCTTTAGGATAAAATGATGGAACTCACAAGAGAACAGAAGAAGATCATTTATATTGCCGCGTTGGTTGCGGCATTTTTGATGTTTTTCTGGATTTTTATTTATATACCGCAAAGCCGTAAGCTTAAGGAAATCCAGCATAAATTAAGTATCACCGAGGGCGAAATTTCCGATATAAACCGTATCACCGGAGGCATGCCTGAAGCAGAGGCCGTACAAGGCCTGAATAATAAGCTTAACCAGATGATAGCAGGTTTCGGAGATTCCGACGATGATATAATCGATGCATTGTCTAAGGCAGCCAGGGAGCTGAAAATAACCATCAATAATATTTCACTTTCCAGCCGTCAGTTGATAAACTCTCAAATTCCCGGATATGAAGTCAGGGAAATGCCGGTTTCTTTGAAGCTTACGGCTGAATACAGGCCGTTGGGGGAATTTTTGTACAGGATAAGGGATAATTTCCCTGTTTTATTAACAGTAAGGAATCTTTCAATAAGCGGCGAAGGAGAAGGGGATCCCCGTTTAGACGTGGATTTGGAGATCTCGGCCTATTTATTATCGCCTGCTTCAGGGCAATAGAAGAATGGATAAGCAAAAAAAAGAGATTATCATTACCGGGGTACTGGCATTGGTCTTCGTTTTTACTCTTACAAACAGTATCCGCAAGATAAAGGCGCGCTATAGCCCTGCAGCAAGGACTGTTGTTCAATCTATACCAGGGAAGGCGCAGGTATCAGTACCTTCTGTATCTCTAAAACAGGAAGATGCCGCGCCGCTAAAGAATATCGAGAAAGAACAACTGGATTGGATCAGGGATCCTTTTTCAGGAAAGATCTATTTTAGCAAAGAAGAAGGTGCGGCGATTGATTTAAACCTGACCGGTATTGTCTGGGATGAGCAAAAACCCCGGGCGCTTATCAATAGCGACATAGTCCAGGAAGGAAGCACGATAGGCCAGTTCAGGGTATTGAAAATTTTTAAAGATAAAGTAGTATTGGAGCAGGGGGCGAAAACTTTTGAGCTCCGTTTAAAACAGTAGCAAGCCAATCTTTTTTCGTGTTTCTTCAAAAATCCCTTCAAAAATCAGGCAATCCTGTGTATAATTATTATGTTAACTTAAGCGAGGATGAAAAAACAAGTCCACCTTCTTTATAGCGGCAGGGTCCAGGGCGTGGGATTCAGGTTTTCTACCGTCAATTTTGCCGATGGCCTTTCCATAAGCGGATGGGTAAGGAATTTGAGCGGCGGGAAAGTGGAGGTAATGGCAGAAGGCGAAGAGAAAGACCTGATGGATTTTTTAAGCCGTATTAAAATGCACTTTGGCAGCTATATATCGGATGTAGAGGCCCGGTGGCAGGCGGCAACCGGAGATTACCATGATTTTGAAATAAGGTTTTAATGAGATACGGAATTTTCTCAGATGTCCATTCTAACCTTGAAGCGCTGACGCAGGTGCTTGGCCAATATAAGGACGAGGGGCTTGATTGCCTCTTATGCGCCGGGGATATTGTCGGATACGGCGCAAATCCCAATGAGTGCCTGGAGAAAGTCAGGGCCAGCGTAAGCTCTGTCTGCGCCGGAAACCATGATTGGGCAAGCGTAAATTTGTTTTCCCTCGATTATTTTAATTCTGATGCGGCATATGCGGTGCTTTGGACCAGGTTGATTTTAAATGACAGCGAAAAAGGGTTCCTGGCTTCATTAAAACTTGTATTCCGGAACCCGGACTTGGCAATTGTGCATGGCTCTTTGGATAATCCCGAAGAGTTCAAATATATTAATAATGTCTATGCTGCGGAGGAAACCTTCAGGCTGATGCAGGACAGGATTTGTTTTATCGGCCATAGCCATGTCCCGGCGGTTTTCCGTAAGGACAAGGGTGAGAATATCTATTATCATAAAGAAAGCACTGTTTATCTTAACGACAGCGATAAATATATCGTGAATGTCGGCAGCGTAGGCCAGCCGCGTGACGGAGACAGCCGCGCTTGTTACTGTATATATGATACAAAGAAGAAACTTGTTCAAATCAAACGTATAGAATATGATGCCGGGCAAGCCAGAAAGAAGATCATATATAAAGGCCTGCCTGAAGCGCTAGGCGATAGATTGCTCACAGGCAGATAAAAATGAGAGATGAAATAAAAAATAGAATAGAGGAGTTAAGGGACAAAATCCGGCATCATGATTACCTGTATAATGCCCTTTCTCAGCCTGAAATTTCCGACAGGGAATACGACCTCCTGATGCGCCGGTTAAAAGAACTGGAAGATAAATATCCTGAATACAAGTCCGCTGATTCTCCTACTGTAAGAGTGGGCGGTGCTATCTTAGAAGGATTCAGGACAGTCAGGCACAAAGAAAAGATGCTTTCTTTGGACAATACCTATTCTTTTGAAGAATTGAAGGATTGGGCGGGCCGGGTGTTTAAAGGTCTTGGCAGGGAAAAACCGGAATTTGTTGTTGAGCTTAAAATAGACGGGTTGAGCGCTAATATCACATATGTAAAAGGCAAGCGCTTGATCGGAGCAACAAGAGGGGATGGAGAAACAGGGGAAGATGTGACCGGCAACATCGAATTGATCAGGGCAATACCGCCGTTTTTATCAGGCAAAGATATCCCTGGCTTTATTGAGATACGCGGCGAGGTTTTTATGGAGAAAAAAGATTTCGCGGCATTAAATAAGGAAAGAGAAAAAGAGGGAGAAGTTATTTTTGCCAATCCGCGGAATGCCGCCAGCGGGTCGTTGAAACTTCTTGATACGTCGCTGGTTGCCAAAAGGCGCCTTAATTTTTTTGCGCACTCACTGGGATACTATGCAGGGCAGGAGATAGAAACTCAGGCAGATTTTCTTAAGAGATTAAAACAATGGGGTGTGCGTACTAACCCCGAATGGAAACTCGCTAAGGATATCGGAGAGGTTATCAGGTATTGCAATCATTGGCAGGCAGAAAGGGATAGGATCAATTACGAGATAGACGGGATAGTAGTTAAGGTCAATGACCTGGCGCAGCAGAAAAAACTCGGCGCCACTTCTAAAAGCCCGCGCTGGGCAGTAGCTTATAAATTTCCTGCACGCCAGGCGACTACCGAAGTTACCGCGATAAAAATAAATGTCGGCAGGACCGGAGTGATCACCCCGACTGCAGAGTTGAGGCCTGTTGAGTGCGGCGGCGTGGTCATTAAAAATGCCACTTTGCATAATTTCGATGAAATAAAGCGCCTTGATATTAAGGCAGGCGACCGCGTCCTGATCGAGCGCGCCGGAGACGTTATCCCCAAGGTTGTCAAAGTTGTAGAGAGTATCGGTAAAAATAAATTTATTATCCCGAAGTCCTGCCCTGTTTGTTCAGGCAAGGTCATTAAGGAAAAAGAAGAAGATGTCGCTTATAGGTGCGCCAATCCCCTTTGCCCTGCGCAGCTTGAACGCGGCCTGGAGCATTTTGCTTGCCGTCAGGCGATGGATATAGAAGGCATGGGAGAGGCAGTCATTGAGCAGTTGGTTAAATTGAAAATAGTGCATGATTTTTCAGATATTTATAAGCTTAGCAAGGAAGATTTATCAAAACTGCAATTATTTAAGGAAAAAAAGATCAATAATCTTCTTTCGGCAATCGAGGAAAGCAAATCCATGCCCCTGTCGCGCCTAATTTTTGCACTGGGCATCAGGCACATCGGAGAAAAAGCAGCATTTGTTTTGGCAAGGTATTTTAAAGACATGGATAAGCTGATGCATGCAAAGAAAGAAGAGTTTGATGCTATATTCGAAATAGGGCCGGCAATGGCAGGGGCTATCCGCGATTTTTTTTCCGGCCAGCAGGTAAAAACGATGATTGAGAAATTGAGGAAAGCAGGCCTGAATTTTAAAGAAGAAACTCCTGAAATAAAGAATACGGCTTTGGCCGGAAAAACTATTGTTTTTACAGGCACTTTAAACGGTTATAGCCGTAGCCAGGCAGAGGCCTTGGTTCGGGCGCTCGGGGGGAATGCAGTAGGCGCAGTCAGTAAAAATGTGGATTTTCTTGTCGCAGGCGCAACTTTTGGGTCCAAATTCAATAAGGCAAAAAAGCTCGGCATAAAGATTATCAACGAAGAAAAATTCAGGGAGATGGCCAGATGAGAGTAAAAAATGTATTTTCTATGTTTGCGATTTATTTTTTGATTTTAAGTTTAATAGGCTGCGATGCCTTTGTAAGGAAATTTACCCGCAAGCCCAAAAAAGATGAACTGCCTCAGGAGGAAATGGTCCTTGTCCCGGAGGAATATAAACCCACAATGACAAAAGAAGACCTCTACAGGCAGTATCTTTTGTATTGGAAGTCCTGGCAGGATGAGCTTATTGAGTCGCTGGTCAATAGGGGCGCCTCTACATACAATTATAAAAAACAGCTTAGTTGCGCAGAGCAGGCAATCAAGAACTTAGAGCAGCTTAAGGCATTATTGAACGAAGAAAAACAAAAAGAACTGGATAAGTATATCGTTAAAATGCGCAACCTGCAGGCAGAGATCAGGGATAATAGTTACCCGGTGGAACTATTGACTTACCGGGCGGCTGCGGAACGCCTGAGGCGGGCAATCTTACGCGATTTTTCATTCAATAAAGTGAAAGGCTCTTTGTTATGATCTTAGAGTGTATCAAGGTCGGGCAGCTTGAGGCCAATTGTTATGTGTTGGCAGAGTCCGCCGGTTCAGGGGCGGTGATTATCGACCCGGGGAGCGAATTTAAAAAAATCCGGAAGGTGCTCAGTAAGCATAATTTATCTCCGGCATTCGTCATAAACACCCACGGCCATGTTGACCATATCGGTTCTGATGCTGAATTTAAAGTGCCCGTATATATTCATAAGCTTGATGCCCCAATGCTCAAAGACCCTGAGCTTAATTTTTCCTCTTTTTTCGGCGCGCCTTTTTCTGTCGGCCAGGATGCCGAAATCCTGGCGGTTAATGACGGCGATTATTTGGAATTAGGAAAAATTAAGCTGCGGGTGATCCATACGCCCGGCCATTCTCCCGGGGGGATCAGTTTGTATCTGGAGGACGGGGCAAAGAAAATATTGTTTACAGGAGATTCATTATTTTCCGGCAGTATCGGCAGGACGGACCTGGCTGGTTTAAGAGATGCGGATTTAGTAAAGTCAATTAAGGAAAAATTACTGGTTTTCCCCTCTGAGACAATCGTTTATCCCGGGCACGGGCCCGGTTCAACAATAGGAGATGAGGCCAGAAATAACCCCTTTTTATTATGAAGGAATTTATCGATATGTTTTTGAATTATATTTCAGTTGAGCGGGGGCTTGCCAGCAATACCATTATTTCATACAGGGAAGACCTGGAGTCATTTATGGATTTCTTAAAAAAGCATCCGCCTATTCAGTTATCAAAGACGACCAGGAATGATATCAGCAATTTTATGCTTCAGCAGAAAGACAGGGGGCTCTCCAGCAGTTCTATTTCAAGGCGGCTTGCCGCAATAAAATCATTTTACCGTTTCCTGGTGAGAGAAAAAATCTTAAAGGCCGACCCGACCAGTTTGATTGATTCTCCGAAACTCTGGAAAAAAATTCCGGAGACGCTTTCTTTAAACGAGGTCGATTCTCTGCTGAATGCCCCGGACCTAAGGAATATACAGGGGATAAGAGACAAGGCAATTCTAGAGACGTTATATGCAACCGGCATGCGGGTTTCCGAAGCCGGTAACCTTAAGCTTGATAATGTAAATTTAGATATCGGTTTTTTGCGTTGTATCGGTAAGGGCAATAAAGAACGCGTTATACCTTTCGGGAAGAAAGCAATTGTGGCTGTTAAAAGATATCTGGAGGTATCAAGGCCGGCTTTGTTAAAGAAAAATGAAAGCGATATCTTGTTCCTTAGCCGTTTCGGCAAGAAGATATCCCGGCAGTCCATTTGGAAGATCATCCAGCGTTACACCAAAGAAGCAGGCATCAAAAAACATATTAAGCCGCATCTTTTAAGGCATTCTTTTGCGACTCATCTTTTGGAGAGAGGGGCTGATCTAAGGAGCGTACAGGAAATGCTTGGCCATGCCAATATTTCCACGACGCAAATTTATACGCACATAAATAAAGACAGGCTTAAGAGTATCCACAGGATGTTCCATCCGCGTCCTTAATGAGGGGTAAGTTTGATGAAAAAATATTTGGATAAGCTACCGCAGGAATTACGCAAGCTGGTTTCTTTATGCGCCAGGACCGCAGAGGGCCATAATTATAAAGCTTATCTTGTCGGGGGTTTTGTACGGGACCTGATAATCGGGGTCGATAATTTTGACCTCGATATCGTAATTGAAGGAGATGGTATTAAATTTGCAGAAGAGCTTTCAAGCCGGTTAAAAGCTAAGCTTATCTGCCACAGAAGATTCGGTACCGCGACAGTAATGAGCGGGCAAACTTTGAAGGTTGATATCGCATCGGCAAGAGAAGAATGTTACCCGCACCCCGCATGCCTTCCTTTTGTCAAGCCGGGGACAGTTAAAGATGACCTTAAAAGGCGCGATTTTTCCATAAATGCCATGAGCATAGGTTTAAATAGGGATAACTACGGGAAATTGATCGATTTTTTCGGGGGGTTGGAAGATCTTCGTAATAAAAAGATCCGTATCCTGCATGATTTAAGTTTTATCGATGACCCGACTAGGATATTGCGGGCAGTCCGTTTTGAGAAAAGGTATAGTTTTCATATTGAGCCCTGCACCTTAAAGGCATTAAAGGAGGCAAACAGGCTAAAGATGCTGGAAAAAGTGCAGCCGCAGCGCCTGCGGGATGAATTGATTTTAATATTGAAAGAACAATGCCCCTCCAGGCCTTTAAAACGCCTGCAGGAACTTGTCGGGTTAAAATTTATAAATCCCGCGCTCTCGTTGGACAATAAGGGTTTTTACCTTATAAAATCATCAGGCAGGCAAATCCTGTGGTTTAAAGAGAATTGCAGCGGCAGGAGGCACCTTGATGACTGGGTGGTTTATCTGTCGGCAATGCTGGACGGGCTCACGCTTTCGTCTATGCAGGAGGTCTTTAAGAGGTTTGTTTTCAGAAAAGGGGAAGAGAAAAGGGTCATTGATTACAGAAAGATCAACAGCCGCATATTAAGGAAATTAAAAAGCGCATCGGTTAAGCCTTCGGAGGTCTTCAAAGCGCTTAACCCTTTAAGTTATGAGACTATCCTCATGCTCCGGGCCAAACATAGGGACCCTTATTTTCTGAAACATAGCGGAGATTTTCTTGAGTCCTACCATTCTATACGCATACATTTAAGAGGGGATGATTTGCTGGGGCTGGGGATAAAGCAAGGCCCGGATTTTAAAAAAGCTTTCCAGAAGGTCTTTAATGCCAAGCTGGACGGAAGGATTTCCACAAAAGAAGAAGAATTGATCCTGGTAAAGAGATTATTAAAGGTAAAAAAGTAATCAGTTTAAAGACAGGCAGATGTAACAACTACGGGATGGAGAAAATCTGATGGCAAGATATGAAAAAGTTGCAGAGGCGATTAGGCAGGAAGTAAGCAATATTGTGCATGATGAATTAAACGACCCCCGGGTGGGTTTTGTAACGGTTACGCGGGTTGAGCTGACCGAAGATTTGCGCTACGCCAAGATTTTCTTCAGCGTATTAGGCAAAGAAGAGGATTATAAAAAAACTCAGGCAGCGCTGGATTCTGCACTTGGGTTCATCCGCCGGCTGGTCGCAGAAAGATTACAGCTTAGGTTCGCACCGGAGATTATTTTTAGGGAGGACAGGTCTCAGGAATACAGCGTACGCATTGAAGAGGTCTTAAATGAAATTAAGGGCTTATCTAAACCGCAGCCCTTGCCTGTGCCCATAGTCAGGATTAATCCTAAAAAGAGAAAGGGAAGAAAAATTGGGGCTAAAAAAAGTAATCCGCCTAATAAGAAAAAATAAAACTTTTTTAATCACTGCGCATACTAATCTTGAAGGCGATGCCTTGGGTTCGGAATTGGCTTTTGCCTCTCTTTTGAAATCCATTGGTAAAAAAGCCATTATCGTAAATGATGATATCCTTCCGCAGGGATATGAATTCTTGCCGGGTTTAAATTCGGTAAAAAGGTATAAAGCAGGGATGGATATCGGCAAATTCGATTGTTTCGTGCTGTTGGATTGCTCCGATTTAAAACGCCCGGGGAATGTCTATAAACTCAACAATGAAAAAAAACCGGTTTTAAATATCGACCATCATATAAGTAATGTATATTTCGGCGATTACAACTGGGTGGAGCCCCGGGCCTCTTCCTGTGCGGAGATGGTTTATAAACTTTTTAAAGCTATGCGTGTCCCTTTAAATAAAGATGCAGCGCTTTCTTTATATGCCGGGATACTTACCGATACTGGCTCTTTCAGGTATTCGACAACCTCAAGCTTCACGCATCAGGCAACAGCTGACCTGTTGCGTTATGGGATAAATATCGTCGAGGTATTCAGGAATATTTATGAGAATAAGCCCTATCAGGATATGCTGCTTCTGGCGCGGATTTTAAGCAGTATTAAACGAACGGCTTCGGGGAAAATCGCCTGGGTTGAGCTTAAGAGGGGCATTTCGCATAATAAGGGCATTGCGTTTGATCTGTCGGAGCGTGTCTTAAGTTTCTTGCGCGCGATAAAAGACGTGGAGGTAGCGCTGCTTTTTAAAAAAATAGAAGGCAGGGTAAATGAGGTAAGGGTCAATTTCCGTTCGCAGGGTAAAGCCGATGTAAATAAAATAGCTCAATCCTTCGGCGGAGGCGGGCATAAGACCGCCAGCGGCTGTACGGTTAAGGGAAGCATTCAACAAGTTAAAGCAAAAGTTTTAGCTAAGATTAAAGAAGGCTTATAAATATTTATTTGCAGGTTCTCTTATAGCAGTGTTTTTGCGGGTGGCGCAGCAGACAGGACCCGCAAAAATCCATAGGAAACAAATGAAAACTTATTACGGATTAAATAAGCTGAAAGAATTAAAGGCCCCTGTTGTGGTATTGGGAGTGTTTGATGGGGTGCATAAAGGGCATATCTTAATTTTGCGCGCCGCGGCAAAGAAGGCCAGGCAGACAAAGGCAAAAAGCATTGTCGTTACCTTTGACCCCCATCCGCAAAAAGAAGAGAGTTTGTATTCCCTGGAGCACCGGCTTAAATTGATCGCCGGCTCAGGTATAGATATCTGCGCAGTGATCAGGTTCAATAAGAGGTTTGCCCGTATATCTGCCCATAATTTTATCAAGGATATTTTGTTAAAAAAACTAAAGCCCGGGTATATTTTCGTCGGAGAAAATTTTACTTTTGGGGCAGGGGCTAAGGGTAATATCGCGCTGCTAAAAATTTTCTCGGGAGAATATAACTTTAAATTAAAAGTTTTCCGCGTCCTTAAGAAGAAAGGCCGTGTTATAAGCAGTACGCAAATCCGCAGGTTTATAAAAACCGGAAAGTTCTCGCTGGCAGAGAGCTTGTTAAGCCGTCCTGTAAGTATTTTAGGGACGGTAATTAAAGGTGCTTCTGTAGCCAGGCAATTAGGCGTTCCTACTGCAAATATTGACCCGCATCATGAAGTTTTACCTCCTTCAGGGGTTTATTTGGTAAAGGTCAATTATAATAAAAAGAAGCATTTCGGCGTCTGCTCTATAGGCAATAAGCCGACTTTCGGTATCAATAAGATGCAGCATATTGAAGTGCATATTTTAAATTTTGATAAAAATATATATAAAGAATTCCTCGAAATAGAGTTTATCAAACTCTTAAGAAAGCAAAAAAAATTCTCTTCCAGAGAGGCATTAGTTGCTCAGATAAGAAAAGATATAATTTCTGCCAAAAGATTGATCTCCAGCCACTGATAAACACCACAATATCTGCACTCCCCATCTTTTAATACCACTACCCATTGTGTCTATTATATTTAGAGAAATATTTTTCTTGACAAAATGGCGGAATTTGTCTACAATCAACCTACAAAGTGGTTAATAGTGGAGTAAAGTGGATTTCAGTTAAATAAGGATCCTAAAAGGAGTTTCTGTTTATGTTTTACGGCGAGTATCTTCATTCTATAGACAGGAAAGGCCGTCTCATTCTGCCTGCCAAATTTCGCGAGTCAGCTAAGAACAATTTCATTGAGAAATTCTTTATGACGCGGGGTTTGGACAAATGCCTTTTTATGTTCGGGGAAGAGGAGTGGAAACAACAGGAAAATAAATTTAAATCCGTGTCCTTTACCAAGCAGGAATCGCGTACATTTAACCGCCTGTATTTTTCCGGAGCCGTAGATATCGTGCCTGATAAGCAGGGGAGGATCCTGGTACCGCAATACCTGAAGGATTTTGCGGAAATCAAAAAAGATGTTATTGTGGTCGGGGTCTCCAACAGAATAGAGATTTGGTCAAAAGACAAATGGCAGAGTTTTTATGGGAATTCCCAAAAGTCCTTTGAAGAGATCGCTGAGAAATTAATCGATTTATAAAACATAATGGATTTTCTTAAGTGGCAAAACTACATATACCCGTAATGCTTAAAGAAGCTACAGAATATTTAAATTTATCGCCCGGAAATATAGTAGTGGATGCGACGGTAGGTACGGCGGGCCACTCTGAGGCCATACTGGAAAGCATTACTCCCGGCGGGCGCCTGATCGCCGTTGACCGCGATCAGGAGTCGCTGGTAATAGCAAAAGAGAGGCTTAAGCGCTGGCAAGATTCATGCAGCTTTGTGCATGGGAATTTTTCTGATATCAATATCATTTTAGGGGAGCTGGGCATCAAGAGGATCGACGGCATATTATTCGATCTGGGGCTTTCTACTTTTCAACTTGATAATCCCGAAAGGGGTTTTAGTTTTCAGCAGGAAGGGCCGCTCGATATGCGCATGGACAGAGAAAGCTATATCTCGGCATATGACCTGGTGAACAACCTTAATGAGGAAGAGCTTTCAGGGCTTATCCGTAATTACGGGCAGGAAAGGTTCCATAACCGTATCGCGCATCTGTTGGTCCAAGAAAGAGAGAAGCATCCGATTGCCACGACCCGTGAATTATCCAATATCATAGTCCGGGCAATACCGCATCGTTTCAGGCACTACCGGATCCATCCGGCAACCAGGACTTTTCAGGCCGTGCGGATCGCAGTGAACAGGGAGCTGGAGATATTGGAAGGGGCACTGGAGAAAGCAATCAGCTTCCTGAACAATAAGGGAAGGGTCTGCGTGATCTCTTTTCATTCGCTCGAAGATAGGATCGTAAAATTAACTTTTAAGAAAGCAAAGGCTCAAGGGCTGGTAGAGATCGTTACTCCTAAGCCCCTGGTCCCACAGTGGCAGGAGGTTAAGGATAATTCCGCCAGCCGCAGCGCTAAATTCCGCGTTGCAGAAAAGGTCTGACTATGAAGTTAAATAAATTTATATCCGCAACTGTTTTTGTTACTGCTTTTTCCCTCCTTTATGTATACCAGCAAACAGAGGTTTTCCGGCTTGCTTATGTAGGGCAGAAAAAGGCCTCCAGCTTCCAGGATTTACTTGATAAGAATTCGTTTCTTCGTTATAATATAGAACGCAGCACATCGCTTACTCGTATCGGAAGCAAGATTTCCGGCGCGCATGATTATGAGATGCCGGAAAGCTACCGTTTGGTTAGGTTAAACAGGCCTCCTGCAGCTTTTAAATTAGCCAGACACGTTTACAAGAAAGAAACGTTATTATCTCGCCTTTTTGGGATTAAAAGACAGGCTGAGGCAAGGCAAGTCAATCCTTAAAATTTAGTTTCCAATATTTTATTTTAAAATTTCGTGTATATCCGTAATTACCATCGCCGAGTCAATGCGGTATTTTTAATCTTTTTTTTGCTGTTGGTTTTTTGCGCCTTTCGCCTTGTTTTCATCCATTTTTTCCGCGGAAATTACCTCGCCTCTTTAGCAAGAAAGCAGCATAACCTTTTTATAGAGCTTGAGCCCCGCAGAGGGGCTATTTATGATACCAACCTCCGCCCGCAGGCCTTTAATGTAGCCGTTGATTCGGTTTATGCCGCTCCAAACGAAATACCGGAAAAAGATAAAGATAGGATTGCCGGCCAGCTTGCGCCTATTCTTAATACAGAATATGCCAAATTAAAGGACAAGTTGTCGCGCAAAAAGTCATTTATCTGGCTGGCGAGAAAAATTTCTCCGCAACAGGCCAATGCCATTAAAGAGCTAAAGATCAAAGGAATCGGCTTTATCAAAGAAAGTAAGCGCAGCTATCCTAATGGATACCTCTTAAGCCATGTCATCGGTTTTGCCGGGATTGATAATCTGGGGCTCGACGGAATAGAATTAAGATTGAACAATTACCTCAAAGGAGAGCCCGGCTGGGCGCTGTTTTTAAGGGATGCCCGGCAGAAGAAGCTGGACATCTGGGAAAAAATGGTTTCTCCCCGCGACGGTTTTGATGTGATATTGACTATAGATGATGTTATTCAGTATATCGCAGAAAGGGAATTGGATAAGGCCTTTAAAGCGACTCACGCAAAAGGGGCAAGCATTGTTGTTATGAACCCCCATACCGGAGAGATACTCGCTTTGGCAAATAGGCCGACGTTTGACCTCAATGAATACCCCGGGGCACCCAAAGATAATCTGCGCGACCGTGCCATTACGGATATGTTTGAACCAGGCTCAGTATTTAAGATCGTCACCGCTTCCGCTGCGATAGAGGAAGGCAAGGTTTCAGAAGAAGAGAAGGTCTATTGTGAAAACGGCGCTTATAAGATCGCCGGGCACATACTTCATGACCATCAGCCGCATGGGACGCTTACTTTTACCGAAGTGATCGAGCAGTCCAGTAATATCGGCACATGTAAAATCGCTCAAATAGTGGGAGCCGAAAATATATACCGCTATGAAAAGAAATTTGGTTTTGGCATAAAAAGCGGGATCGACCTGCCCGGAGAGATCTCCGGTTCCGTAAAAGAACCGCGTTTCTGGTCTAAGACCTCTATCACTGCCGTACCTATGGGGCATGAGGTGGGGGTTACTGCTTTACAGCTGGCAAATGCTGTTTCAGCAATAGCTAACGGCGGTAACCTGATGAGGCCTTATGTTGTCCGCATGATAAGGGATAAATTCGGCGAAGAGATCGTTTCTAATGAACCTGTATTCGTCAATAAGGTGATGTCTTTGGATTCTGCGGCAAGGGTCAGGAAGATGCTTATTGGAGTTGTAGAAAAAGGGACGGGGAAACTAGCAAGGATCCCTCAGGTAACTGTTGCCGGTAAAACCGGCACTGCCCAGAAAATCGAACCTAACGGAACATATTCGCATGATAAATTTGTGGCGACCTTTATAGGTTTTACTCCTGCTGAGGACCCGGTTTTAGCGATTGCAGTAGTAATTGATGAGCCCCGCCCTTATTATTTCGGCGGGGTAGTGTCTGCGCCGGTATTTAAGAATGTTGCAATGGATGCCCTGAGGTATTTAAAATCAAGAGAGCCGCTTGTAGTATTGCAAAATTAAAGCGATTACGATGAAGCTATCCAGCTTGTTTAAAGGTATTTTAGAATATAAGGCCGGGGCCGGAATACCCGATATCGAGATCAAAGGTATTAGCAGTGATTCCAAGAAAACATCCTGCGGGTATATTTTTGTTGCGGTAAAAGGCGCCTGTTTTGACGGCCACCGTTTTATCAAAGAGGCGGTGGATAACGGTGCCAGCGTAATATTGGCAGAAAAACCCCGGCAGGCAGGTTATTGCCATAATGTGCCGGTGCTCCCGGTAAAAGATTCAAGGAGCGTATTAGCAAGATTAGCATCTGTATTTTACGGCAGGCCAAGCGATAAACTTAAAATTATCGGTATCACCGGGACTAACGGAAAAACAACAGTCACATATCTTATAGAGGCATTGTTAAGAAATGCTAAGAAAAAAACAGGAGTCATAGGGACGATCAATTATCGTTTTAACGGGAAAATCATACCTTCGGTCAATACTACTCCCGGGCCGCTGGAGTTGCAGCCGATGTTTAAAGGCATGTTGGATAGTAAAGCAGAGTATCTTGTTATGGAAGTTTCTTCGCATGCATTGGACCAGAAGAGAGTCGAAGGCATAAAATTCCAAAGTGCCATATTTACAAACTTAACAGGCGACCACCTTGATTACCATGGGAGTTTCTCGAACTATTTTCATGCAAAAGCTAAACTCTTCAGGGCTCTCCCCGGAAGTTCTGCAGCCATTATCAATATTGACGACCCTTATGCTAATAAGCTGATAAATATGACCAAGGCAAGAGTTATCACCTATGGCATAAAGAACAAGGCAAATATTATGGCAGGCGGTATAAAATCCGGCCCCCGGTATACCGAATTTATTTTAAGCTGGGGAAAAAATAAGCTGCAGGTTAAGTCCCCGCTTATAGGCAGGCATAATATTTATAATATTCTTGCTGCAGCCAGTTTTGCGCTTGAAGAAGGGTTAAGGCCGGCACTTATTAAATCGGCATTGGAGAAATTTGTGGCGGCCCCCGGCCGGCTGGAAAGGATAGATTCGGGTAGGGATTTTAGTTGTTTCGTTGACTATGCCCATACGCACGATGCCCTTAAGAACGTCATAGTCGCCCTTAGAGAAATTTCCCGCAATAAAATAATCGTGGTCTTTGGTTGCGGCGGAGACAGGGACAAGTTAAAAAGGCCGCTGATGGGTAAAGTCGCTACCGAGTTGGCAGATTTTTCCGTGATAACCAATGATAACCCGCGTTCAGAAAATCCCCGGAAGATAATCTCTGATATTGAAAGAGGGATAAGAAAAGACAATTTTTGCGTTGTCCTGGACCGTAAAAAGGCAATCAAAAAAGCGATTTCTCTTGCCGCCAAAGGAGATGTTATCCTGGTAGCCGGCAAGGGGCATGAGGTTTACCAGGTTTTGGGGGATAAAAAGATCCATTTTGATGACCGAGAGGCAGTCAGAGAATGTTTACGATAAAAGAAATACTTTTTGCTACCAAGGGAAAACTGATCAAGCCGGTAAAGGATTTTAGCATACGGTCATTTTCTACCGATTCCCGTTCGATTAAGAAAAACGATGCTTTTATTGCTTTAAAAGGCGATAAGTTTGACGGGCATTTGTTTATCCGGGAAGCGCTTAAGAAAGGCGCAAGCTGTATTATTGTTCAGTCATCAGCTTTCAGCTTTCAGCTGCCAGCTAAAATTCCTTTTATTATCGTTAAAGATACTGCAAAGGCATTGGGCGACCTGGCGCGGTTTAACAGGCTTAAATTTAATATTCCGATCATTGCCGTAACCGGGTCCAACGGAAAAACAACTGCCAAGGAAATGATCGCCTGTGTTTTATCCGGAAAATTCAAAGTTTTAAAAAACGAAGGGACAAAGAACAACCATATCGGCCTGCCGCAGGCACTATGTAAACTCGATGCCAGTTATCAGGTAGGCGTTTTAGAATTAGGGGCGAACCACTTCGGAGAAATCAAATATCTGGCAGGGATATTGCGGCCGAATATCGGGTTGATCACCAATATCGGGCCGTCGCACCTGGAGAATTTTTCCAGCCTTAGCGGAGTCTTTAAGGAAAAAAGTTCATTAATGGCGTCGCTTATCAGCCCGCATATCGGGGTGCTTAACCAGGATGATGCATTTTTAAGAAAGATACCCGGCAGAGAAAAGCTTAAGCCGTTCATTTTTGGTTTTGGGATTGACAGGAAAAGCGATTTTACCGCTTCCGATATCAGGGCAAGCGGCGACAAAATATCTTTTTTGGTCAAAGGCAATAAATTCACCCTTTGTAATTTCGCCAGGCACAATATTTATAATGCAATGGCTGCAATTGCAATCGGCAGGATTTTCGGCTTAAGCTACCGGCAGATAAGCCAGAGATTAGCCGGGTTTTCTTCTCCGAAAGGGCGGTTCAATATCTTTGAGCTATCCGGTGCCACATTTATCGACGATACTTATAATTCTAATCCGTTCTCATTCAGGGCGGCCCTGGAGGCGCTGGAGAATTATAAGAAAAGCGGCAGGAAGATCGTGGTTATGGGTGATATGCTTGAGCTGGGAGCCGATAAAGAATCATTCCACCGTAAGGCGCTTATTGATGCGGCGCGCGTTTCTGATTGCATTATTACTGTCGGCCCGCTTTCAAAAATAGCCGCAGAGGCAGCCCAGAAGGCCGGGGCCGGCAATATCTTTACCTGTTTTGACCCGCACCAGGCGCGGGACGTCCTGTTTAACCAGGTTTATCCGCGCAAAAACGATGTCGTTTTAGTCAAGGGCTCCCGGTCGATGCGAATGGAAGGAGTTTTTATTTAAGCATGCTGTATCATTTTTTATACCCGCTGCATGAAGCAGTATCATTTTTGAATATCTTCCAGTATATTACTTTCCGTAGTGCAATGGCGGCCATCACCGCATTTTTGCTCAGCCTGATCTTCGGCCCCGTGATTATAAATAAACTGAAGGCCTTAAAGATAAGGGACAAAATCACCAAGGGTGACAGCGTAGAATTAGATAAATTACACAGTTATAAACGCGATACCCCGACTATGGGCGGGATACTGATTTTGTCCGCGGTGATCATTTCGGCTTGTTTATGGGCGGACCTTTCTAATAAATACATATTGCTAGGCCTTTTTGTGCTGGCCTGGCTCGGCCTGACAGGGTTTATCGACGATTACCTGAAACTGGTAAAGAACAAATCCAAGGGCCTGACTGTTGCATCAAAATTTACCAGCCAGCTGATACTCGGCCTTTTGATCGGTGTTATTTTATTTATGGACCCGGAGTATAATTCAAGGCTGGATATCCCTTTTTTAAAGGGTGTATCCGTTGACCTGGGATTGTTTCTTATTTTATTTGTGATCATAGTGCTTACAGGTACTTCCAATGCCGTTAACCTCACCGACGGCCTTGACGGACTGGCTATCGGCTGCGTGATCATGGTCAGCATAGCTTTCAGCGTGTTAAGTTATGTTTCAGGCAATATTAAATTTAGTGATTATTTATTGATCCCATACATAAAAGGGGCAGGAGAGCTGGCCGTATTCTGTTCTGCTATTTTGGGAGCGGGCCTGGGGTTTCTGTGGTTCAATTGTTTTCCTGCGTCAGTTTTTATGGGGGATGTCGGCTCACTGGCATTGGGAGGCGCTTTGGGGATGGTAGCTTTGTTGATTAAAAAAGAATTACTCCTTATGATTGTCGGGGGAATTTTTGTCGTAGAGGCGCTTTCAGTAATCCTGCAGGTAACATCTTTCCGTTTTTTGAAAAGGCGTATCTTTAAGATCGCGCCGCTGCATCATCATTTTCAGTTTCTTAACTGGCCGGAAAGCAAGATAATCGTAAGGTTCTGGATCATCGCCGGGCTCCTGGCACTTTTTACAATAATCACACTGAAGATCAGGTAAATTTCTATGCGCAATCATGATTATTTCAGGGGGAAAAGCGTAACAGTCGTCGGGCTGGCAAGAAGCGGATTAAGCTGCGCTAATCTTTTATTTGACTTGGGAGCAAAGGTCAGCGTGACAGATAGCCAGGATAATGCAATCACCCGTCAGAATGCCTCGAAATTAAGATCAAAAGAAATAAAGGCCGAGCTGGGGGCGCACACCTATGAATTTATAAAAGGGCGAGACCTGGTTGTTATTTCTCCCGGGGTCCCGGATTCGGCGCCGCCCATTGCCTGGGCAGGAGATTTGAAGGTCCCGGTTAAAAGCGAGATAGAGATCGGTTCAATTGTATGCCCCGCTACCATTATTGCGGTAACGGGTTCTTGCGGCAAGACCACTGTCACTACTTTAATCGGTAAAATCCTTGAAGCAGAGGGCAGGAGGGTGTTTACCTGCGGCAACATCGGCAATCCTTTTTGCGGAGAAATACAGGATATGCGGGAAGGCGATTTTGTGGCCTTGGAGGTCAGTTCATTTCAGCTGGAACATATTGTTTCTTTTAAGCCGAAAGCAGCGCTGATCTTGAATTTCAGCCGCAACCACCTGGACAGGTATAATAATATGGAAGAATATATTACAGCCAAGAAGCGCATTTTTATGAATCAGGATGAGGGCGATTTCCTGGTTTTAAACAAAGAGGATAAGCTTTCCGGAAAAATAGCCGCTGAAGCTAAAGCGAAAGTTATATTTTTTTCCCGCACCAGCAGGCTTACTTCAAACCAGGCAGCAGTGGCGGCTATAGGCGGGATATTCGGCATAAAAGAAGAAACCTGCCAAAAGGTATTCTCTGAATTTAAAGGGCTGGAACACCGGTTTGAATTTGTTGCAGAGATCAACAGAGTAAAGTTTATTAACGACTCCAAGGCAACAACGGTCGAGTCATGTAAAATGGCGCTGGAGAACTTATCTTCTCCTGTGATCTTGATTGCAGGGGGCAGGCATAAAGGGCTTGATTACAGCGGCCTGCTTTCGTCTGCGCGGGGAAAGGTCAAGGTCGCGATCTTGATCGGAGAAGCAAGGCAGAATATAAGAGAAGCTTTTAAAGAAGAGCTTCCTTTGGAGGAAGCAAATACCCTGGAAGAGGCAGTGGGAAAGGCCTATAGAAATGCGAAAGCCGGGGATTCCGTATTATTATCTCCGATGTGCTCGAGTTTTGATATGTTTTCAAGCTACGAGGAAAGAGGCAGGGCCTTTAAAAAGGCAGTTAATGATTTGTTGATAGAAGAGGGCTGATATGCTGCGTACCATCCGGATAAACCTGTTTATTGTAACCGTGATCCTGATCTGTATCGGGGTCGTAATGATTTTCAGCGCTTCGAGTATTTATACATGGGAAAGGTACAAAGACAGTTTTTTCTTTTTAAAGAGGCACCTTTTGTTCCTTCTGATCGGTTCTGTCCTGACTTTTCTGGCTATGGCAATCGATTACCGCATACTGCGTAAATTTG
>VGKM01000004.1 GCA_016867005.1 Candidatus Omnitrophota bacterium
CGCGATGTGACGCCGCCCACATCTTTCAAATCCTTCTTTTTATCTATCGCCTCGATTAAATCGCCGAACGATTCTTCCTCTCCCATGACTATAAAATCCACTGCCGGATTTTCCTCCAGGGTCGGCACAGGCATTGCCGAATACCATAAACCGCCGAGGATTATTTTTACCTTAGGAAGCGCAAGTTTGATCTTCTGCGCTGCTTCTTTAAAGTGGCTTAAAACTCCGTAACCTCCGTAACCATGCAGCTGCTCTCCCATTACCACAATATCGGGATTCCTTAATTTCACCTGCTCAACCAGGTCATTCATGGGGATCTGGTCGGCCTTACCGTCGAGAACCGCAACATCTTTATATCCTCTTTCGCGCACATACGCCGCCCAATGCGCATAAAGCTGGTTAGGTGACCTATGTATCCCGTGAGTTGCCCATGCGCCTACTTTAGGCATAACAAATAAAATCTTCATTACTTTTCTCCTTTCTCGACCACTAAGACCGAATTTATCCCGCCTCTGCCGCGGGAAATTACCAATGCCTTATTAATAACATGCTCTTTTGCTTCTTTCATTATATAATTAAGCCCGCCTGCATCCGGCTCTTCCAAATTTATAGTCGGAGGCACAAGTGAGTGTTCGATAGCCAAAATCGTAATAATCAGGTCCACTGCCCCGCTTGCCCCGAGCAGATTGCCAAAGCTTGATTTTGGGCAGCTGACGGGGATCTTTGCTGCGCGCTCTCCGAAAACTTTCTTGATCGCCGCAACTTCACTATTGTCCCAATCCTCAACTGCCAGCCCATCTAAACTTATATAATCGATTTCATCGATGTTTGCTTTAGCATCAGCCAGTGCCATTTCTATTGCCCGCACAAGTTCCAACCCGGACTTATCCGGATTGATCCTGTCCAGCCCGTCACAAGTTGTCCCGTATCCGGAAACAAGCGCCATAATATTGGCCCCTCTTTTTTTTGCCCGGCCGATCCCTTCCATCACCATAATGCCTGCGCCTTCTGCAATAACAAAACCGCTGCGTTTCTTATCAAAAGGCCGGTACGCATTTTCCGGATGGCCGTTGTCTTCTGATAACCCGCCATAGGTATTGCAACATAGAAGCGCATACGGCGTAACCGGGGCTTCCATGCCTCCGGCTAAAATCATATTCAATTTATTTTTAGCTAAAGTTTTCTTGGCATAACCGATAGCTTCCAAAGAACTTGCCCTATCAGCGACAATTGTTTTGGAAAAACCTTTTATCCCGTAATAAATGGAGACCTGGCCTTGCGGGGCTGCCGGAAACCAGGCAGAGGCCATATAGGGAGAAACACCCTCCCTCCCCTCAATATATAAATCCCGCAGTTCAGTTTCTGCATAAAGCCATCCGCCGATAGCATTGCCCAGAAAAATTCCAACCAGGTTCGGGTCTTCCTGTTTTATATCGATCCCCGCATCCTGCAAAGCAAGCTCGGAAGCAATCAAGGCCATATGGGAAAAGGCATCCATTTTCTTAAGGAGCCTCTCGGATAAATTACTGTATTTATTCAGTTCATCGATCTGCCCGGCAATATGCGAAGGGTATCTTGACGCATCAAACCGGGTGATCTTCTTTACAAACGGCCTGCCGGCTTTGATATTCGCCCAAAATTGCCGCTTCCCGATCCCGGAAGGGGCAACAATGCCAATCCCTGTAACTGCAATTTTTTCCATCTATCCTCCAAACCTTCTGATAACCAATGTTGAATGGATCCCCGAAAACCCGCTCGAGGTCTTAACTATTATGTCTACTTTCTTTTCCCTTGCGGCATTGGGGACATAATCAAGGTCGCATAAAGGGTCTTTTTCCTCCTGGTTTATCGTCGGAGGAATGATGTTCTTTTCAAATATCTGGGAGCAAACCGTTAATTCAACCGCATTGGCTGCCGCCAAAGGATGCCCGATCATTGATTTCAGGGAACTGGCAGGCAATTTATAGGCGTAATCGCCAAAGACGGTCTTGTATGCTGCGGTCTCAAAGATATCGTTCATGCGCGTGGATGAGCCGTGGGCATTGATATAATCCGCATCCGCGGGTTTTATGCCTGCATCTTTAAGCGCAAGGTCAATACATTTGGCCATAGCTGTGCCGTCAGCCGGCAAATCAGTCATGTGATATGCATTACAGCTTGTGCCAAAACCGATGACCTCCGCATAAATATAAGCATTGCGTTTTAAAGCATGGCTTAATTCTTCCAGGATCAAGATACCGGCCCCTTCGGACAGGACAAAACCGTTCCTTTTCTTGTCAAACGGCCGCGACGCCTTTTCAGGATGCTCATTATTGACAGCCAGGACGTTGACTACGTCAAAGGCGCCGAACGTAATAGGAGTAATCGGGGCCTCGGCAGCGCCGCAAACCATAATATCCTGTTCGCCATCCTGAATTACTTCCAGGCCGAAACCGAGTGAATCTGTTCCGGCAGTACATCCTGTCGAAAGAGTATTGCAGATCCCTTTGAACCCGTAACGCGCGGAAATTTCAATGGAAGGAGTATTGAACATCGCTGCATCATATAAATCAGGCCTTACTTTTGAAGGGTCAATAGGGTTTTTCCCGTCATCAGTTACAAGGGCGAATTCTTCTTCCATATATTTTGTACCGCAGATAGCGTTGGCAAGAGAAACCCCTGTACGCTCGGGATCGATCTTTGATAAATCAAGCTTGCTGTCTTTAATCGCCATATCGGCTGCGACAACGCCAAATTGCACATATCTATCCATGCGCACGACTTCATCGTGGGTAAGCCCTAATTGGAAAGGGTCAAAATCCCTGACCTCTGCTGCGATCTGGGTATTAAAAACAGACACATCAAAACTGTCTACTTTTTTTACTGCGGACTTACCGCTGATCATTGCCTGCCAGACATTAAGTTTGCCGATCCCGTTGGGGGAAATTACCCCTAATCCTGTTATAACTACACGCCGCTTTGCCATTAATTATTTCTCCTTTAAAATTAAAAATGCCTCTGGTGTTTTGTTTTAATTTTATCCCGAGCTCTGCGAGGGAAAATCACCTTCTTCAACCCTGGTTATTTTAAATACGATATTGCCTCCGTCGGGGCAGGTCACTGTATCAATGGAATCCGGGTTATCCATAAAGAAAAATTTTGCGCCGAAATTCAGCGCAAAAAGCGCCGGGAAAGCACAATGAAAAGCTGCTCCGCAAAAACCCGGGATACATTTTAAACCTGTTGTTTCCCATTTGTCGCCGACTTTATACCCAAAAGTGCATTTGCCGTTTGATTTGACGACTTCCACAATCATTTTCTTTGGATTAGGCCCTTTGAAATTCGGGTTCTTAGGGATCACCTGGACCTTGCCGTCTTTATCAAGTATCTCGGCCTTAAATTCCAGCTTGCCTCCGTCCGGGCAAGTCACTAATAACGAACGCTGGTTGTCACGGAAAGGGAACATCGCGGCAAAGCTCAATGCATAGATTACCGGGAAAAGCGCATGCGCCAGGCCCAGGCAGAAATGTTTCGGAGGGTGCGTAAAATCACCCAGGATAAGCTCATCGCCGATCTTATAACCGTGGTAACATTCACCGAATACGCCGGTTACTGTAAGTTTTAATTTCGGAAAGGGTGTTTTGACTTCGTCCATATTAATCCAGGAATTCCTTTGTCGCTTCGATTAATTCCTCTTTATTTAGGAACTTCCGTTCCTGTTCGACCTTATGTACCAAACCTGCCAATCTTTCATTAAGCGGAGCCAGCAAATTATTATCTTTAGCCAAATTAACGAATTCCCCGTTAATATAATCTATCTCAGAAGCCCTGCCGCGTTTTATACTTTGTAAAATCGAACCGTAAAGAGGGTCCTTGCTTAATTTTGTCATGATGCCGGAGAATATCTTGGCTGCTTCAGATGAAGGAATAGACGTTAATTTGGTGATGTTCTCGACCGGAAAATCCGGCAAAGAAACCAGCTCTATCCCCGCCTGAGAAATAAGCTCAAACCCCTCTTTCCAAACCGCGATACTGATCCTTGCGACATCCAAATCCGAAAATGACTCCTGCATGCTAAGGCCCAAGATGGCCGGAATGCAATTATTTGCGTTTACAAAGATCTTAAGGTACTTCATGCCTTTCAAGTTTTCGCTTATTATCGTCGGAAAGGCCTTGTCTAACAGTAAGCTCAAAAAGATCAAATTTTCATCCGGGCGGCCGTTGAACATTTTCCCGATTATCCAGCTGCCTTCAAAATTGTGCACGACCTTACCCGGCTCCAGGTAAGTTGAGCCGAACATCACTATGCTTGAAACAATGTTTTTCCTGTCCACAAAACGCGAAATGATTTCTTCCGCGCGGATGCCGTTTTGTATGGTTAAAATAGTGGCGCCTTTTATGAAATCGCGGCTTGCTTCCAATGCCTGTTGGATATCCTGGGTCTTTGTGGCCAGGATCAACAATTCCGGCTCGTAATCTAATTGAGTGGAGGCCTTAATATTCACATTAAAATTTCCTCTCACTCCGGAAATGCTAAGGCCCAGTTTTCCGATCGCTAATGCCAATTCAGGGCGGCCCACCAAGACAACGTCTTCGCCTTTCAATTTCAAATATCCGGCTACAAGGCAGCCGATTGCCCCGGCCCCTACGACTGCGATCTTCATATTTTTTTGTTATTGCCGTTCTTGGGAAAACCGTGTTTCCTGTAATCGAAACCGGTCTGGTCTAATAACCTGATCATCATGCTATAAAACGGGGTAGGCACGTCAGAAAAAAATGCGCTGACTACATCCACTTCTTCCACTTTTTGAGAATTTCTTGAACGGGCATTTTCCTCTGCTTTTAAAGTTACGGCGTTCTCTGTGATCCCTCGGTGGAAAATAGGGATTTTTGAGATCATTACTCTGAATCTTTGCTGGACTTCCGGGTTCCAATCCATTTTTTACCTCTCCTGATATAGTAAAATTTTACTATTGTAATTTTATTATTATACAAGACAGATTATTCTTGTCAAGTGAAAATTCAAAAATCTTAACCTATTCCACACCGGGTGTGGAATAGGTTAAAAGAGAAGCAAAACTGTAAGCAGCGCTTATATATAGGTAAGGGCTATTTCAGATAGGCTTGTATGATCTTCTGCTCTGATAACGGCTTATCCTGGCTGCCTGTCGGAGTATTCTCGATTTTCTGCACCACATCATAACCGGAAACCACTTCGCCAAAAATTGTGTGGCGCATATTAAGCCACGGTGTTGCCGCAGTAGTGATAAAAAATTGGCTGCCGTTGGTATTAGGGCCGGCATTCGCCATTGCCAAAAGGCCGGCTTTATCAAAAGTTAATTCATTGCTTACTTCGTCTTCAAACGGAGCGCCCCAAACTGACTCACCGCCTCTGCCTGTGCCAGTGGGGTCTCCTCCCTGGATCATAAATTTTTTTATCACCCGGTGAAAAACAATGCCGTTGTAATAACCTTTCTCAACGAGTTTAGAAAAGTTTTCGCAGGCCTTTGGCGCTGCTTCCGGAAACAGCTTAATTTCAATGTTGCCCTGAGTAGTTTCTAGAACGACTATTTTTCCCACGTCCGCATCCTTTCCGTATGCAATAAAAGCTGTCATAAACATCAATAAAGCCAATATTATCCTCATCCCACCCTCCTATTTTCCGTAGTTATAATTTAAGCAACCCTTCATACATATTAAACACCATCGACATCGTTTTTACAAAAAAGGCAGTTAAAAGCATGGTGAAGAAAATAATCACTGTAGTTATGCATATCTTGGACTTCGCGCTAAAACGCGGATTAAACCAAACCAAGGGCAGCATGAAAGGCCCTGCAACCAAAAAACTTAATACAAGCGAAACATTCTTATGATACCATTTGGGTCTATTTTCCATCTTTCTTATTTATTTTCTCGATGATTATTTTTATGTCCTGCTGGATATCTTTGTCTTTTAAAGAATTCTCGAGTTCGGCGACAATGCTTTTGTCCCCCATTTCAATAAGCGTATCCCTTGCCCTCATGCGGATACGGCTGTTCTTATCCTTTAGCATGCGTATCAGCACTTTAACGGCATCAATGCACCAAAGCTTACGCAAGGATTTTACTAATTCTTCTCTTACCATCTGGTCGGGATGAGCCGCGATATCGGCCATGTCCGCACAAACACTTTTATCGTCAATAAAAGCCAAGACCTCAAGCATGTGTTTTACCAGCCGCGGGCTTTGATCGGCTATTTTATATTTTAAACGTTCAACAGCATCTTTGCCGATGCTCTTTAATACCGACGCCACCCTTCTCCTCCTGACAAACAGGTCAAACGGGTCCTTCGTGGAATCTTCTATCTCAAGGACCCTCATCAATGCAGACACCGCATTTCCGCCCAGCTCGATCAAAATGCCCAATATGTTATCTTCATTTACTTCCGTATCCCTGTTAAAAGCAGCCAGCGCCGCATCGTAGATTTCTCCGCTCAGCAGGTTCTCCAGGGCATCATTAATTATTTTCTGCTGATAAACATTGCGCTTCTCCTGGGTGGCTTTGAGTATTTTAATCAAATCAATCGCCAACTTATAGTTTTCCTTCAAAAGCATTGTATTAATTGTTTTAGCAATGACTCCGGTAAAAGCTGAATAGTCCTTTAAATCCTGCTCTTTTTCCATTGCCTCGGTCAGGCGCTGGATTATCTTAAGGGCCAAAGGGTATTTACCGCGCGGCAGGAGTATTTCAAGGATTATCTCCAGATTTTGAATATTGGCCCGCTTTGTTTCCGTATCGGGCCGCTCCATTTCCTTGATTATTTTAAAGGCAATGGTTTCTACTAAATCTTCTTTCCCTTTCGAAATCAATGCCTCGATCACAGATTTAAGGTCCCGGGAGGTTTCTTTGGTTAAATGTTCCTCAGCAACGCCCTTTACTGACTCTTCTATTGATTCGCTTAGTTTTGCCTGCGCTCCCGCTAATTCTCTATTCAGAATCTTGGCTATTGTCTCCTTAGAGACGCCTCTTTTGCCCAGCTCCTCTTCCAGGACCGGAGTAATCTTTTCTTTCCTACCCGCATTGGCAAAAACTACAGCCAGCATGTCCGCTATATCTTCTACCGGCAGCTTCTTTGAATCCAGATTATTACAGACAGTATCGACGATATCTTCATCTTTTGAAGAAGTGATTATATCGTTTATGATCGCCCCCGGAGCGTCAATATTAAAAAAATCCTTTTTGATGACTGTGGCGCGCAGCGCCGGGTCAAGCGAGAAAAATGTATCTGCAAGCTCCTTCTTCAGGTTTTCCCATTGCGCGGGATCTGCCTTTGATACCGGCTCGGCGATTTCTTTCATCGAGTCCAGGATCATTTCTGCCTTCTCAGATACGCCCTCCTTGCCCTGCGAAATATTCTGCATCGCCCCGCTGAGCGATTGCATCGCATTCTGCAGTTCCTCTTTGGGTTTTGTTTTTAAATACTCCGCCCCGCCCTTAGAGATAATATCCGATAACAAAGGATACTGCATTATAATGCCTTTTAAGGCCTGCTTGATCTCTTTAAACTGCGTAGAGATCTTATGTGCTTTTTCATACCGCACCTGGTCGATTTTAATAAAAACCACATTATTATCCTGCAACAACTTGGCCAGGCCGCCCATTTTATTAAGGTAATCTTCTGTTCGCGTAATGCTATCCAGGAAAAAAGCAAATTCCGATTTTGTAAGGCCTTGCTTCAAAGTCATGCTGCTAATACGGTAATTTGACAAGAAGGCGGCAAATGCCGCTCCCAGGGTATTCCTCAAATCTTTCTTTTCCAGTTCCTCTCCGTTAATAAGCAGCGCCTTATCCACAATCGAGAATGTTAAGCTCTTTTCTTCCTCGAGTATTTTTCTGATTTTCTGGAAAGATTCTTCCTGGAAGTTTAAACGCTGCTGATTGTTGGGCGGATACAGAAAGGTTGATTCGATAGCGCTTCTAAAACAGATGATCAGGTCAGGCAGCGCCTTTCTGTTCTCATCGCTTAATGGTTTTTCTAATATCTCTTCGACAGAAGCCAGCACTTCTTTCTCCGGGATCTTATCAATATAGGTCGTTGCCTCTTCAAAAGAAAAAAGCCGCTTTTCAAAATCAGCCATTTTCTTGGTATATTCCAAGACCTTATTCTGGACCTCAGCTTGTTTATAATGCAGCAGCGCATTGCCGGCAAGCTTGCCGAGATCGCCCTTTGCGCTGCTTTCAAAATATGCGGCGATCTTCTTATGCATATCTTTTGCCTTTAAAGCATCAACAAGGCCGGAAAGCGCATCTTTTAACTGGCTATTGGAAAAGTTGAACTCATCCGGGTTTAAAGCGGCCTTAGATTTAATAAGCCCCGATTTGTGCGCCTTACCGATTATATCGAGGATTTCACCTTCGTTTTTCTCGGAGAGCTTTTTCAGGACATCCAGGTTCAGGTCATTCCCGACAAAAGCAGCGTTCAATAATATCTCCTTCGATTCGGCGTCTAAGTTTTCAAAACGCGCATTCGCCGCTTCCTCAAAAGAAGTAGGGATATCATTTTTAGTGATCTCGGCGATATTCCATTTCTCCTCTTTAAAATAAATCAGCCCTTTATCGATCAATAACCTAACCGTCTCTTCGATAAAGAAAGGGTTGCCTGCTGTTTTATCATATATCGCTTCCAGGAAATCCTGGTTAATCGATACCCCGCCCAATAAAGAAGCCAGCATTTCTCTGGCATCTCCTGGCGACAGAGGGCCGAGTTCAATTTCTTCAAAAAGCGACTTATTCTCCGGCTGGGAGATAAACTGCCAAAAAGGCATCGTCTTGTCGCTGCCGGTAAAATAGGCCCCCACCAGCAGAATATTGATTTTCTTGCTCTTTAAAAAATAATTAAACAGGCTTAAACTGGCCAGGTCATACATTTCTAAATCATCTGCCGCAACAATAAGCAGATTCTTCTTTGCAATAGCTTCAAAAATCCTGACCAGGCTTGTAAATAGATTCAGCCGCCTTTTATCTTCATCCGGTATCCCGGCAGCAATCTCAATCGGCATTATTGCCTTAAAATCCCCTGAAAGGTTAATGAGCTCAAACAATTCTTCTCTCTCTAGCCCGTCTAATAGCCCTATTGCTTCTTCACGCCTGATACCTTTCAAATAAGCAAGCAGCCCGTCGGATATTGCCCCGTAAGGCCTTATCGCGCCTTCTTCCGTCCCCCTCATCTCTAAAGCAACGCCGCCCCGCCCCCTTGAGAACAAAACTAACTCATTAAGCAGCCGGCTCTTGCCGATGCCTTTTGCGCCGCTGATTAATACGCCTCTTGATTTTTCTTTACCCAAACTCTGCAAAATCTCTTTGAGCCGGTTAAGTTCAGGGGCCCTGTCCACGAACTTTGCGCTTGTAAGCCCCTTCATGGATTTATTTAATACCGCTACTTCCTGAATGATCTGGTCGCTGGTGGTAAACCTGTTTTTGCCCATTTTCTTCGAAGAATAAAGCGCCTGATCTGCTTTATCAATTAAGTCCTCCGGGCCCGAAGCATCATCCGGAAAACTGGATAGCCCCAAACTCGTAGTGACCATATGGGATTTCCTGTTATCCTTGCCTTTTAACGGCTCACCGGAAACATCCCTGATCAGTTTATCGGCGATTGAAACTGCTTCATTTTTTTCTTTTTCGGGGAGCACTACTATAAACTCATCCCCGGCATACCTCATCACGATGCCGTTTTTACCGATAGACTGCCTGATTGTTTCGGAAAAAGACACGAGCAGCGCGTCTCCCTCAAGGTGGCCGTAAGTGTCATTGATTTTCTTAAAGCCATCCAGGTCAAGCATAAATAAACAAAGTTTTTTTGCTTTAGAAATCTCTTCAGAAAGGTATTTGTAGAGGTACCGGCGGTTATAAATACCGGTTAGATCATCCAGGTAGGCAAGTTCAATCCCAGTTTGTGATTCCCGTATATTATCCATATTTAGCATTTTATTTTACCGCTAAATACGGGCAGATTCAATTTAAATTTACCCTGTCAGGTTAATTCTTCTATCGGCATAATAAAGGCCTTGATACCTTCTTTGCCTAATTTATTGCGCAGTTCTTTAATACAGGAAAAAAGCTGTTTGGCCTGTTTTTCTTCGCATGCAACATACAAAAGATTATTCCTCCCCGGCCATATATCATTGCCCAAGTGCGTGCCGCTGGTTTCGCCGCTGCCAAAAACAGCCATTATTTTTGTATAACTCTTAACGGCGCAGCTTTCCAGGGCTTCCATTACTTCCATATCTATTGCTTCATTATAAGAGACCATCATCATTTTCATCATTTTTGCTTTCCTCCTGCAATCGCTGCTTTCCTGTGGAATACCGCATATAAAGTAGGGACAAAAAGCAGGGTGATCAAAGTGGAAACGGTTAAGCCGCCGATCATGGTGATCCCCAGCGGCTGCCAGACCTCTGAGCCCTCGCCGCGCGATAAAGCCAGAGGCATAAGCCCTGCTATTGTAGTAATCGTAGTCATCAGAATCGGCCTTAAACGGTTCCTGCCGCCGGCTGTAACTGCGTCATACATTGCTAAGCCCCTGGCCCTTAAAATTTGGATATAGCTGATTAAGACAATCGCGTTATTAACAACTATCCCCATGAGCATGATGATGCCTAAGAATGTCACGACGCTTAAAGTCGTATTGGTCAAAACAAACCCCAGGATAACGCCGATAAAAGTAAAGGGTATGGCAAACATAATTATGAAAGGGTCCAGCAATGATTCGAACTGCGCTGCCATGACCATATAAACCAGCGAAATGCCCAGCATCAATAATAATACCAGGTCACTAAATGCCTTTCTTTGTTCCTCTGCTTCGCCTCCGATATTGATCATTATATCTGTAGGTATTGCAATCTTTGCCAGCTCTCCTTCCAGGTCCTCGATAATCTTTCCGGGAGAGCGTTTGTAAACATTGCACTCTACCTGCACAACTCTTTCACGGTTCTTGCGGTCAATATCCTGAGGGCCGGCTGTTTCGCTGATCTTTGCGATATTGGACAATTTAACGTGTTTTCTGGATGTGCCGCTGAGTGCCCCTGAGTCAGCTAACGGCGAAAAAGCTGTTTTTTCTTCGGGCAACGGAGAAATAATAGAGAGATTCTCAATATCTTCTATACTCGCACGCGATGATTCTTCCAGCCGGACAACGATATCATAGGTCTCGCCTTTTTCCCGGTATTTGCTCGCCGTAGAGCCCTGAATAAATGTATTAAGGGTATTGGCGATCGTATTCATGTCCAGGCCTAAAGCAGCGGATTTTTCACGGTCAATTTCAATCTTTAATTCCGGCCGGTTGAATTCGCGGGAGATTGTAACATCCACCGCTCCGGGAATATTCTCTAATATCGTCTTTATTTTTTCAGCCAAGGCATCGGTCTCCTCAAACGAATGCCCGATAATCTCAAGCTGTATTGATTTGCCTCCGCCTCCTGTGATCAAGCGGCCGATAGGATTGCCCGTAGAAATATCCGCCTTCATTATTCCGGGCATGTTCTTTATCTTTCTCCTTATATCCTGTCCGACTTCTTCTACTGAACGCTTTCTCTGGCTTTTTACTACAAGTTTTGCACCGGCTGCGATAGTATGCGAGCCCTGCGCACCGCCAAAAGCCCTGCCCAGACCTCTCACTGAACCGGCTCTTACATAATAATATTCTGCCTCGGGCACATCTTTGGCGAGGAGGTCCTCGATTTGCTGGGCAATTTTGTCGGTCTCTTCAAGCCGGGTACCAACAGGAAGATTGATATTGATGCGCATGTCCCCGGTATCTTCTTCGGGAATAAATTCATTGCCGACAAAACGCGTCAACATTAAACTAAAGATGAACGCCGCGGTAAAAACAATAAGGACCAGCTTTTTATGCCTCAATGACCAACCAAGCGCCTTTGAATAAAAATTCTCCCAGGACGTAAACATCTTTTCCGAAAGATTATAAAAACTTGAAAATATTCTTTTCCTGCTCTTGTCAGCCGGATTGGAAAAACGCAGCCATTTTGAACAAAGCATAGGGCTAAAAGTTGCGGCGGTAAAAAGCGAGGCAATAAGCGTTACTATGATGATCACCGCCAATTCTCCGAAAATAACACCCACGACTCCCGGGATAAACAACATAGGCATGAATACAACTACAGTAGTAAGAGTGGATGCGGCGATAGCAGGGAACATTTCGGAAGTCCCGAAGATCGCTGCTTCCTGCGGCCGCTGGCCCCTTTCCAGGTGCCTGAATACGTTATCAACTACAACAATGGCATTATCTACGACCATGCCGGAAGCGATAGCGATTGAAGACAAGCTAATAGTGTTAATGGTCTTGCCGGTCAAGAAAAGATAGATAAAACTTACCAAGAGTGAGAACGGGATTGTCAAGGCGATGATCATGCTGGTAGCAAAACGCCTTAAGAAAAACCAGACAACGAAAATTACTAAGAATATTGCCAGCCATACCGAGCTTTTCAGGGAATCAAGCGAAGTAATAATATCTTTTGAGGTATCAAAGATAGTCACAACCTTAATATCAGAAGGCAGTGTTTTTTTTAGTTCTTCCATGCGCTGCTTTACGCGTCCTGCGACTTCAACGGTGTTGGTCCCGCTTTGCTTCTGCACCATCATCATCAGGCCGGGCTGTTTATCTACCCGCACAAAACTGGTCACCTCTTTAAAACTGTCTTCTACGCGGGCAACATCTTTAAGATAAATGAATTTATTGCCTCTTTTGCCTAAAATAACCAGGTTTATTTCTTCGGGCGTGAGAAATTCCCCGGGCAGCCGTACAAGATAATCCGTCATGCCGGTTTTTAAATCCCCGACCGGGAGGGTGATATTTTCCAATTTTAATACATTCTGGATATCAAGTATCGAAAACCCGTATCCCTCAAGCCGGTTTTTATCCACCCAAATATTTATCTGCCGCTCTAATCCTCCGCCAGCGATCTGCACCGTACCTACTCCCGGCAGCTGGCGCAGCGCATCACCCACTCTCTTATCGATCAAATCGTAGAGTTCGGGATACGACTGCCTGGCTGTAAACCCGAAATAAATAATCGGGATGTTGGCAGTATTAAATTTAAAAATGATCGGGTTGTCCATCTCATCGGGTATATCCGGCAGATAACGTTTGGACAGATCAATACGGTCACGGATATCATTTGATGCTTCATCAAGGTTAGTGCCCCAGATGAATTTTAACCTGATAACTGATGCGCCCTCTGAAGAAGTTGAAGTGATCTTTTCCAGGCCCGGAGTTGTGGCTAGTTGATTTTCCAACACCTCCGTGACTTTAGTTTCTACGTCTTCGGGGCTTGCCCCGGGATAGCTGGCGATTACGCTTATTGAAGGAGGTTCGATTTCCGGCATACTATCTATGCCTATACGGGTCAGGCTATAAAAAGCAAGTACTAGTATCGCACAGAATATCATTAAGTTGGTAACCGGACGCTTTACGCCGAAATCGGGTAAATTCATCTATTTTCCTCCAAGCTTACCTGAGCACCTTCATAAAGTTTTTGTTGGCCTAAGATAACCACCTGATCACCCTCTCCTAACCCATCTGTTACTTCATAAAAAGAGCCCTGGCGGATGCCTAATTTTATATTTTTAACAATTGCCTTATTATCCGCTATTATATATACGTAAAAATTTGGCTCTTTGCCTAAAATTGCCTCTTTTATGATCACGGGGACATCTTTTTTTTGCATAATAATCAAACTTACTTTGGCAAACATCCCGGACTGCAATTGATGGCCGGGATTATCCAAGGTTATTTCAATAGGAGCAGAACGCGTAGACAAATCCACTATCGGGCTGATTTTAGTCACTCTGCCAATAAATTCTTCACCGGGATACGTATCAACAAAAACCTTAGCGGTTTGGCCCAAGGAAACTTTACCAAGATATTTTTCCGGTATATCCAAATCGATCTCCATCTTATCCATATCAATGACCAAGGCAATCGGTGTCTGCACTGTAACATTCTCGCCCAAATCTACATAGACCCTTCCGACTATCCCCGATAAAGGGCTTTCAACAGGGGCCTTCTCGAACTTAAAACCTACTTCATCGCGGTCAATATAAGCCAGGGGCTCTCCTTTTGTGATTTTTGCGCCATCTTCTTTCAGTTTCTCAATTATCTTCCCGCTTACTTTCGGATAAACTACGGCTTCCTCCTGCGCCTTGATATTCCCTACATAATCGATCATCTCATCGATATCTTTTTTTTCCACCTTTAAAACCCTGACAGGTATAGCTTCTTTTATTTTTGCAGTTTTTTCTGTGTCCTGGCAACCGGTAATTAAACTGCACGATAACGCTAATATGATCAAAACAAAATAACAAACGCTTTTTTTGGCCATCTTCTACTCCTTAAGCTTGATATTATTTTTTACAAGTGTTATGCCGCGCGATTTATCCAAATTTATAAGCGCGATATTATAATCGATAAGTGCCTTAACATAATCCAACTCTGAACGCGAAAGTTTATCTTGATAATCAAGCATATCATGGGTGCTGACTTCGCCCGCAGCAAAGCGTTCTTTCTGGGCCGAATAATTTGCTTCTTCTTTTTCCTTTGAAATTTTCGCCACCTGCACCTGGCGTCTCTGAGAATCAACAGACCTTACCTTGTCCCTTACCTCTAATATTATATCATGCTCAAATTTCTTCAAAGAAAGCAGCGCCTGCGCCTTTTCAAGCTTCCTCTGATCGAAAACAGCCCTGTCTGCCGTGCCCCAGGGAACGCTGATCTTTACTCCTAATGACCAATCGGTATACTTGGAGTTTGCTTTTTGAATCGCGTTTTCATAGTCCTTACCCAGGCCATTGAGCCCGAAACTGCCGGTTAAATCTACAGTCGGAAGCAATGAATTTTTGGCCACTTTTATCCTTACGTCCCGGCTTTTCAAATCTATCAGCAAAGATTCATAATCCGGCCTGAATTTAAAAGCATCAGTCAAACAATCCAACAGGTCTATTTGTTCTTCAATAAATTCCGGTTTATCCAGTAATTCGATCCTGGCATTCCATGCCTCCGGGTCATCCACAAGGTTTGTGATGACTTTTAGTTCGTCTTCCGCCAGCTTAATCGCAGCTTCGCTGACAATAAGGGCTTTTTCCTTTTCGGCAACAGCCGCTTCGGTTTCCAGCATTGCAACCGAACTGATAAGCCCTTTTTGATACCTGGCTTTGTCTATTTCCAATAAACTGATCACCCTTGCAAGCGCAAGCTTATCGATAGCGTAATTCTCCAGTGAAAAAACGTAATTATAATATGCTTCCTTTGAGCTGCTAATACTGCCTATCACTGTATTTTTAAAAGATGATTCTGATTCATCCCGGGTGTTCTGGGCAATAATGATGTCAGCCCGGTTTACCAAAATCCCGAAACCCTTGAGGAGCGGCTGGGTCATGGTGATCTTGGGCTGGACTTCATAATAAGGGTTAAAAATCTGGAAACTTGAATCGCTTTTAAACCTTTGATTAAGGAAATCCACTTCATATTGAGTGCCGGTGATCATTTTTCCCGTAACGCTGCCGTTTAAATTCATATCGGAAGTATTGTAAATAGTGGCCCCCTGTAAAACATTAGAAGCAAGCACGGTATTATCCTGAAAAGTGAATTCCGTGTTAAACGTAGGTTCAAAATCCGCCTTGGCACGCCTTACATCATCAAATCTCAACTTCGGCTCAATGCCCTTGATAAGGATGTCCGAATTATTTTTTAAGGTATACAACATGCAGTCCAAGAGGCCGATTTTTAAAACACGGTCTTCTGAACCCATGGCCATGAACAAAGACCTTTCCATCAGGCGGTCTCTGTCTTCTTTGCTATTATCCTGGGCAAAAAGCGGGCCGCAAGATAAAGCGATAAGCGCCGATATAATTATAAACTTATTTATTGTCCTTAATTTCATCTTTAGAGCTGGTTAGAATATCTTTTATTTGCAATAAGATACGTAAATAATCATCCCTGTCTTTCTGAGAAAACTTATCAAAAATCTTAATAAGGATCCTGCGCTTTTCCTCATTTATGTTCTTTAAAAGTTTTTGTCCTTTAGAAGTGATCTTTACCTTTATGATCCTGCGGTCTCCTGAATCATAAATGCGCTGGGCATAACCATCCCTTACCAGGCGGTCAATCAGCCCGGTCATGGCAGCGGTTGTTACTGCAGCAAAACCCGCAAGGTCTTTCATCTTGGTTTCCCCGTGGAAATTCAGGTTCTCAAGCACCACTAATTGCGGAATTGTAACCTTATGGAGCAGTGAGCCGCGCATGCTTTTTTTCCCAAACTCACGCATTATTACGGCCATGATGCTGGTGACCCTATTGGCAAATTCGGATAATTTACTCGGAGACATATTTAACCTCCTAAATATTTAACTATGTTAACTATCAACATAATTAAGTTTATCCTAAAAACATGTTTTTGTCAAGTTTTTTTAGAAAATGATGGATTGTGATGCCGGGGCCAATCAGAGTTTATTGATGAGTTCGGAGAGGAATCTTGATTCGGACCTGACCATTTCCAGGTTATGCTGCAAAACATTTGTCCACGGGGAGGGCTCGTCTTTTTTTTGAGAGCTGATCACATCTTCGAGGCCAGAAATTAATTTTTCCAGAACGCGCATGCGCGCCCTTAATTTGCGCTTGGCGAGAGGCGGCTCGACATACTGCAGAAAATACAGGCTCAGGTCCAGGCTGAATTCCGGGCGCTTAAAATTCAGAAAACTTTGGGTCAACAATTCGTCGAAACGGCCGAGCCCTTTTTGTGTCAGTTCATAGACATAACGCTGCGGGCGCTTTCCTGACCTGTTAGCCCTTTTTAAAACCATCCCTTTTCTTTCCAGCACCCTCAAAGGGTAATAAATTGACTTCAGGTCAACGCCGGAAAATTGAGAAAATATCTCTTTGACCTCTTTCTTAATATCGTAACCGTGCTTTGGCCTTTCTTTTAACAGGCCTAATAATATCAGTTCGTGTTCTATCATCCCAGCACGCCTATCCTTCTAAACTTATCATACCGGTCCTTAAGGAGTTTATCCTTGCTCTTGGAATTAAGTTCTTTAAGGTACCTCAGGACCGCTTCTTTCAACGTCTCACCCATTTTCTGCGGATCGCGATGTGCGCCCCCTAAGGGCTCATTAATTGCTTCATCAATAATGCCCATTTTAACAAGCCCGGCTGCAGTAAGCTTTAAAACCTCTGCTGCATCCGGCGCCTTTAAACTGCTCTTCCATAATATCGCAGCACACCCCTCGGGAGAAATTACAGAATAATAAGCATTCTCCAAAACTGCGACCTTATCTGCCACGCCGATACCCAATGCCCCTCCGGAACCGCCCTCTCCGATTACAACTGCGATTATCGGCGTAGCTATATGCATCATTTCCCTCAAGTTTACTGCGATTGCCTGTGCCTGCCCTCTTTCTTCTGCGCCTATTCCCGGATAAGCTCCGGGGGTATCAATCAAGGCCAGGACCGGTAAATTGAATTTTTCCGCCAGCTGCATCATGCGCAGGGCCTTGCGGTAGCCCTCCGGATGCGCGCAGCCAAAGTTGCGCTTTAAATTTTCCTTGGTGTCTCTGCCTTTTTGGTGGCCGATAACCATTATTTTCTGGCCGTCGATTTTGGCAAAACCGCTTACAATGGCCATATCTTCGGCAAATGTCCTGTCCCCGTGCAATTCCACAAAATCAGCCATCATCATATTAATATAATCCATGGTAAACGGCCTCTGGGGATGACGGGCAAGCTGTACTTTCTGCCAAGCAGTGAGATTATTATAAATATCATGCTTCAGATGGTTGAGCTTTTCTTCCAGATTGTTTATCTCCGAAGAAAGGTCTACTTTCTTATGAGAAGTAAAACTCTTCAATTCCTGGATTTTCTTCTCTAATTCCACAATAGGTTTTTCGAAATCGAGTCCGGCCATAATTTAACGGGTAAATATTTTATATTCTCACTTAGTCGACGATGGTTACTTCAGTGCCTTTAGGAACAATTACATACAATTCTTCCACATCTTTATTGTTCATACGCACGCAGCCTTGAGTAACCTGCTTACCTAAACTTTGGGGGTCGGTTGTACCGTGGATGCCGTAACTAGGGACATTAATCCCCAACCAGCGGGTTCCCAGTATATTTTCGGGGCTTCCGGCAGGTATGGGTTTTGGCGCGCCCGGCTTGAACCAGGGGGGATTTGGGATTTTTTCAATTATTTTAAAATTGCCCACAGGCGTGGAATTATTCAGGCCTGTAGCAACGGTATATGTCTTGATTATTTCCTCATCTTTTGTTTTTAAGATCAAAATGTTTTGCGATTTATCTACCAATATAGCAGGTGTGGCCTTCCAAATTTTAAGCTTTTTACCCGGAGAAATGATATCGCTGGCCAGATTATTGCTTTTTTTAATCAACTCTATGGTTGTATTAAATTCCCGGGCGATCTTGTTCAGGGTATCTCCGGGTTTAATCTCGTAAAGGGCGCTATCCGGGGTAATAACTGGTGAAAACAATAACTGGATATTCAGGTCCTCGATCTTTTTCTGCCAATTCATTACTTCCGGAGAACCGGCGCGCTCATTGACAAGTTTCTGATAGGTTGACCTTGCTTTTACTAAGTCCGATTTCTTTTCCAGCTCTCTTGCTTCAGCTGTTAAAGATGAGACAGAGCCCGTAAACCCGGGGATATTATTTTGCAGTGCGCCACAGCCCCTTACGAGCTTTACGGCGATAACGGACGCAATTAAAACAGCTGCAATCAATAAAACGGCTAAGATTATTTTCTTGTTCATTTTAGATTAGCTCCTATAAAAAGCGGCGAAAGCGATTAAAACTCCCAGGGCAAAACCTGCGATCACTTCTACCGGTGTATGGCCTACAAGCTCGCGTAAGCGGCCTTCATGGATCTTCCCCTGCCAGTAAATATCTTCCATTACCTTGTTTAAAATCCTGGCTTGCTTGCCGGTTGCCCGGCGCACCCCCTGGGCATCAAACATGACTACGATCGCAAAAGATGCAGCCAAAGCAAAATATACACTGTCAAAACCGTTTTTTAGCCCTACCGAAGCTGCTAAACAAGAGGCCCCTGCGGCATGAGAAGAAGGCATACCGCCTGTGCCGACGAACCAGCGGAAATCAAACCTTTTATGCCGCACTATCCCGATTATCACCTTGATCGTTTGGGCGATCAGCCACGTCAGGAGAGTAACAAGAAATATTTTATTATTGACCAGTTCTATAAATATTTTTTCCATTATTATCGGTTTGAGGCAGGGTTTACTTCGATCCTTATCCTTGCAGGAAAGGTTGTTTTGCCGTCCTTAACTACATATCCGCGGTTACCGCTGCCTTCCGCAACTTTATCACGGATGACTTTTTGTTTAATCTGCTTTCCCACTTTTTGAATCTGGCTTCTTAGCTCTTTCATTGCCTTTTTCAGTTCGGTAATCGAACTCAGCTTGGCATTCAGGGCATCCTTTTCCTGGCTAACATTACTTAAATCTTTTTTAAGCTGTTCGTTTTCCGCCTTAAGAGCGGAATTCTTTGTTTCTAACGCAGCTGCCTGGGTACTTGCTTTATCAAGCTCTGCTTTAAGCCCCAGGGCCCTTTCTTCATTCGCCCTAAGGTTGTTTTTGAGGCCGGAATTCTCCTCTTCCAGCTTTTTTTGCCATTCTTTCTCTTTCTCTAACGTTTGCAATAGGTTAAGTTTTTCTTTCTCCAAAGAAACTACTTCTTCTTTTACATCATTTAACCGGGCAGTTAAATCATGCTTCTCTTTTAAAGAAACCAGGTACTTGAAGATACTAAAAACCGTAATCCCGGCTAACAAAAGTATTAATATTATCTGGCTATTTTTTCCCTTGATCATATATTTTCCCCCTGCCTGCCAAAAAGCAGGCTTAGTGTATATATTATATGGAGAGAAGCAAAAAAAGCAAGGTTTTTTAGTTAGATTTTACGCGTTTTTTCGTCTATTAAAGCAGGAGGTGAGAAAAATGCTGGCAAAAATACGGAGTTTCGGGGTGTTTGGAATTGAAGCTTATCCTATTGAAATTGAAATAGATGTCTCAAGAGGGCTGCCTGCAGTCTCGATTGTCGGCCTTGCGGATACATCCGTGCGTGAAAGCAAAGAAAGGGTCAAATCTGCGATAAAGAATTCCGGGTTTAGCTGGCCTCAGGAAAGAATCACCGTAAGCCTGGCGCCTTCCGATATAAAAAAGGAGGGCGCTTCATATGACCTGGCCATTGCATTAGGGGTCCTTGCTGCCAGCGGACAGATAAACTGTTCTCAATCGGAAAATTTCTTTATTATGGGCGAATTGGCGCTCAACGGTTCATTAAGAAAAACACCTGGGATACTGCCTGTTGCAATCGCTGTTTCCCGCCTTTTAGTAAAGAACATTGTTATCCCGCGCCAGAATTCAAAAGAAGCGGGAATTGTGCGGGGAATAAATATCTGGCCGATGGATTCATTAAAGCAGGTTGTAGAATTCTTGAATAATCCCGATGGTTTTGTGCCGTTAGAAATAACAGAAACAGAATTATACAGGAGCAAGCATGATTATCCGTTTGATTTTTGCGAAGTAAAAGGGCAGCTATCGGCTAAAAGGGCGATCGAAGTTGCGGTTTCCGGCGGGCACAACATCCTGATGATCGGCCCCCCGGGAAGCGGCAAGACCATGCTTGCAAAAAGGATCCCTTCGATCATGCCTGATTTGACTTTTGAAGAAATCTTGGAAATTACAAAGATACATTCTGTGGCCGGCAACCTCGCCAATAACGATGGGATCGTAACCTTGAGGCCTTTCCGCAACCCGCACCATACTGCTTCGCATATTGCCTTAGTCGGCGGCGGCTCAAGCCCCATGCCCGGGGAAATAAGCCTGGCGCACCACGGAGTTTTATTCCTGGATGAACTGCCGGAGTTTAACCGTAATTGCCTCGAATCATTAAGGCAGCCCCTGGAAGACGGCTATATGCGGATTTCCAGGATTTTAAAATCATTTGTTTTCCCCTCTTCCTTTATCCTGGTCTGCGCGATGAACCCCTGCCCGTGCGGGTTCTATACCGACCCCAAAAAATCCTGCCGGTGCAATCCCAATAAGATCGCCGCCTATATCGGGAAGATCTCAGGGCCGCTCCTGGACAGGATTGATATCCATATTGAGCTGCCTTCAATTAAATATACCCAATTAAGCGACACAAAAGATGCGGAATCATCTGCGTCAATTAAAACCCGGGTCGCTAAAGCCAGGGAAATCCAAAGAAACCGTTTTTCCGCAGAAAACGGAAAATATCAAACTATATATTGTAATAGCCGGATGCAGGCAAAACTGATCAAGAAATACTGCCGGCTTGATACCGAGGCCGGAAAGTTACTCAAAATAGCGATGACCGAATTAGGCCTTTCGGCGCGGGCGTATGACAAAATATTAAAAGTATCCCGGACCATCGCTGATTTATCAGGGGCAGAGATCATTTTACCGGAACATATTTCTGAAGCGATACAATACAGGGCGCTGGACAGGCAATGGTAATCACTCCGGCTTTTTTCATATTGACTTCGCATATTTAAAAAGGTAAATTAAAGGGGATGGATTCCCTGATAAAACTGATCAAAAAAACTTACCGCATGGCTTCGCCTGTCGAACGCAAGAGCGTCCTGGCGAATTTTGCTTCCTTGTCTGTGTTGCAGGCCATTACCTATCTTTTGCCCGTGGTTATCCTGCCGTATTTATTCAGGGTGATCGGCCCTGCAAAATTCGGGTTGATCGCTTTTGCCCAGGCATTTGTGCAATATTTTATGATCATAACCGATTACGGATTCAGCATCTCAGCCACAAGAGAAATTTCCCTCTGCCGCGAAGAAAAAGATAAGGTCTGCGCGGTTTTCTCGTCTGTGATGACCGTTAAGATCGCGCTTGCTTTATTAAGTTTTGTCGCGCTCTCTTTGATCGTGTATTTCGTCCCTAAATTCAGGCAGGACCACCTGGTGTATCTTTTTAGCTTCGGCGCGGTAATCGGAAGCACCCTTTTCCCGGTATGGTTCTTCCAGGGGACAGAGAAAATGAGGCACATCGCCGATTTAAATATCATCGGAGGCGTATTTTTTGTGGCCTCTGTTTTTATCTTTGTTAAAACCCCCGAGGACTACCTGCTGGTACCATTGATAAACTCCGGGGTTTACCTGATCAGCGGGCTTCTGGGTTTATATATTGTTTTCCGTAAGTTCGGGGTATCGTTCAGGTTCCAGGGGTATAAAAATATCCGCAAACAACTGAAAGCCGGCTGGGATATTTTTATTTCGATTGTGGCAATAAACGCATATACGACTACCCGTATTTTTACCGTCGGGCTTCTTACCAGCAACACGATTACCGGATATTATTCTATTGCAGAACGTATCGCCAATTTTGTCCAAACATTCCCCTTGATCTCGTTTTCCCAGGCGCTTTTCCCCCGGCTCAGCAAAATTTACAATAAGAACAAGGCCAAAGCAGCAAAAATCATGCTGCGCATTCAACACATCACTATCAATATTTCCCTGATCTGCCTGCCGCTTATATTTACTTTCGCTCATTTTATCGTAAGGGCGGCATGCGGAGGAGATTACCGGGAAGTAGTATTGAGCTTGCGGATCTTAATAATCTCTGTATTTCTTATCGCCGCAAATGCTTTCCGGGTGCAATTTCTGCTTGTGTGCGGGAAAACCGAAATTTACTCGCGCATACACGTGGTTATGGCGCTGGTGGGGTTACCTTTAATTTTCCTCATGATATATTCTTTTTCTTACGCGGGGGCGGCAATTGCCAGTTGTTTCATTGAGGCGGGTATTTTTACGGTTACCTACATTACAGTAAAACGGTTGATAAAAAAAATCCTTTAGGCCTTTTAGAATTTCCTCGTCTTCTCCGTAACCTGAAAATTCATGTATTTGGCCAGCGCCAGCCTCGTCTGAGCATCCAAGGCGGGAGTTGAACCTAAGATCAAAACAATAAAAGGGACCAATACCCATTCCAGCATCATGACGATATTCCTGCTCCATTTTACATCGGCAGGCCTGGGGGGCAAAGTCAACCTGCTTAAAACAATCCAGACAAGGCTGGCGATCAGCGTAAAATGAAGCAGCGTTCCGGTGATCCTCGGAAGGTTATAACCGACAGTCGACATCTGCGCAAAATAAGCGCCTCCCAAAAGGATCGGCAGCGGCGCAATCACGGTCATAATCACCGCCCACACCGCCCAGGTAATGTGGCTTTCCAGGAGATGATAGCTGCGCCTTATTTTCTTTAGAAATGGGACACCGGAATTATCCAGAAACCCCAGCATAAGAAAAGGAAAATTCTCAACACCCCATGCCCATCTTCTTTTTTGCCTGTATTGCATGGCGACTGTTTTTAAGATAGTGGAAGAATAAGCCACGTCCATTGAAACGGTAATATAAAGCGGTACAACCCGGTACTGGCCTTTATGATAGAGAAAGGCCTTCCAATAAACTACAGAATCATCTGAAATCATATCCACCGGCCAGTAATCAATGTCTATCAAGGTCTTAAAACTCATGCTATGGCTTGAGAAAGTGACAAATTTCTCCAGGCGCACGCTTTCGATCATTTCGCAAAAAGAAGAACTTATCTCAACCAGCCGCGCAAAAGACGGCGCATGCCAAATATTATTATTATATACGGGGATGGGCTGATAACTTGCCTGGTGCGGATTAGGGGTAGTCAAGAAATGGTACGCAAGGCAGCCGAAATATTCTTTATCAACACAGGTATCGGCATCAAAACAGGACACGATGGTGTTCTCGTATAAAATATTATTTTTACTGATAAATTCTTTTGCGCGCTTTGCCGCCCAGGTGGCATTAGCCCCTTTTGTCCTGGACTCACCCTGGATATTATCCGGGTGAAAAGTAGACAGGTACCCGAAAAATTCACCCTTGAATTCGGCTTCCAGCGCTGCCGCTATTATTTTGGCCTTAGGGTTACGCTCTTCATATGCCATTACAACAACTATCCTGTCCTTAGGATAATTGCTCATTTTAAGCGCTTCTAAAGAGGGCCTGAGTATTTCCACGCCTTCTTTATAAACAGGGAATATGACTAAATGGCATAAATTAAGCCATCCGCGGCCGTTATTTAATTCCTTGCAAAGCCTAAGCCAATCCGTGTTTTTCTGGCGGGCGAGTTTCTGATGGGCCATAACAAGAAGAGTGGTAAGGTACAGTGTCCTGATGATCCAGTAGAAATCAAACGCTATCACAAATACCGCAGCCAACACCGGCCTTACCGCCGCAAGTATTATCAAAAATAATATTATGCCCCACGAAATTGCGCCGGGAGTTATTTCCAGTAATCTTTTAATTCTGCGGTTGTTTTTCACCTGGTTTTATCTTTAAAATGTCCTGTAACGGCAATATCTTAGCATTCAATTCCAATTTATAAAGGTTGTTATAAAAATTGCCGTCATCGGCTTTCTGATAGTCCGTAAAGTAAAGAGTATCGGAATTGATATCGTAAACTACGGAAGAATTCTTTTTATTCAGGACGACCAGATCAATTGCTTCTGAACCGGGCTTGGTTTCCAACACCTGGATCCTCCTGGAACTGACCAGAATGATATGAAAACTATCCGAATGCCAGAATACATCTACGATGTCGTCTCTGGGGTAGTCAATAACAAAATGTTGCCTGCCGTTTAAATTCTCCGGTTTAACAGCCAGATAAACTACCCCTATCTGGTGCTTGTTAAAATAAAGAAGTTTTGACTTATCCTGAGACAACACAAATTTTCCCGGCGGAGGGGTTAAGGATGCATAAGGCACCAAATCTTCAAAATCATCGCCTTCTAAATCCGAGGTATATATATAATTATCGTCCTGATTAAAATAATATACTCTTCTATTATCCTTGTCTATCCAGAAACTGGAAAGCCTCTCCTTATTTAACTTCTTGATGTTCGGCCGCAAAGGAAAAAGGATGATTTTCTCAAGCCGGGTCACCTGGCCGGCGTAAACTGTGACATCTTCTTCCCAGGGATAATAATCCGGAAGTTCAACCCTGACATTGTACTCACCCGGCAGCAGCTCTCCTATTGTTGCAGGAGTTTTTTCGTTTAGAATTAAGCCGTTTAAATACATGCTTGCTCCTGCCGGCTGGGTTTTTAAAGCAATTATCCCGGCTTTTGTAAATTTAAGGGTGCGGCTGTCAAATTTATAGCCGAGGGTAAAAGAAAGGATGAAGGGCAGCCCTATAATAAAAATGAGGACGCTTAGATGGAAAAGGACTGCCCTGACTTTTTGTTCGCTGAACATTTACTTGATTTATTGTTCTGATGAAAAAGCAAAATAACCCATGATCACAAGATTTACTAAAGGCAACACGCAAAGAGCGCCGACCCATCCGGGTTTTTTGAGTACGAGGGCAATTTTATACCAAAGATACCCGAAAAATACCGCCAGGATGATAGCGCCGATAACAGGTATCCAGGCGGCAAATAATATAAGCAGCCACCAAAAACTGACGTTAGCGATTTTACACATCAAAAAGATGTTGGCTATGGGTATCCAGCTAAGCCAGGCAGGGGTAGTATTTGTTTTCTTGGCAATAAACTGCAGGCATATCGCAGAATAAATATATATTGCCAGGGCAAAGAACAGCATAAAAATGGCAGCTACCCCGCTTGCTACGGCAAAAGCAACTTTCTCCTTTTCCGTTACTTCCCCATAAGGCGAACTTATCTTTGCCCCTGGGCTCTTCTGGCTCAATAAAACCGGGCCTGCCTGGGCCTGGTCCTGTATAGCGGCATAATCCGCAAAACAATTCCCGAAAACAAGAAACAGCAGGCAGAATATAAAAATAACTTTTACCTTCATAACATGGCCTCCTTTCCTATAGTTACTGGTTTTCTATATTGACGGGCTCGCACCTCTTAGAACTTAAAATTCCGCCTTTTTGGATTGTAAATATTTTTGAACCGCTGACCATGCATTTATCCGGGGCTGCCTCAATCTTATAATCATCATCCCCTAAATATATGGAAAAAACGTAACCGCTGATTTTTTTATTGATATAACCTTCAGGTAAATAAGGTCCCAACTCTTCATTTCTTGCCGGATACTTCCCCTCATGGTCAAGTGCATAAGACTCAAATGCGCTCGAGATGGATTTTAACGACGAAGCTGCCAAAGTATCATTGGCCGACATCCTGGCATGCAATAAATTCGGGATAGCTATTGCCGCAAGAAGCGCAACAAAAAACACAAAGGCCCAGGGAACGACAATCCCTATTATAAATGCGATTAGACATCCGGTGCGCTTTTTTACAGCGATTTCCCCGCGGTTAATTTTCTTGGCTGTATTGTAAGCATCAAAGATGCCTATGACCCAGGGAACAACAAGTAAAGATGTCAAAAATATTATAATGCCTTTACCAACCTGGCCATTGTAGAATTGCCCCAGCCCGGCGATAATAAAACTTAAAACCGCTGCCAAGACAGGAGACCGCTCTTCTTTTTTTGCCCCGCCCTGCTTAGCACCTATACAATCCCGGCAATAAGCCTGGCCTTTATCCATAAACAGGCAGTCGGAACAAATACTCTTGCCGCAGTGGTTACAAACTGCCGCAGCGTCTTTATCCATATGGTTAATACATTTCATACTGCCTCCTTTTTACGAATATAGAAAAAGGTTGTACCTTTTTTCTAAAGAACCGAAGAATTTTATGCTAAGAGACCTGAAAAAAATGGAGAATGGCAGGCCTAATCCCATTAAGCAATAGAATACAAATAATACCAGGGGAACTAAAATTACACCCAATATTATAAAATAAGCGGTATGAAACGGCGCGGGAACAACTAAATAGAAAAGATAGCATATCCCGCCAATTATGCCAGAGGGAAATAAAAGGCTAAAAACCGCTACCATGCCTAAAACACCCTGTATCATCCAGGATAAAATCCCCAGCCCCATCAGGACAAAAATATAAGCGATAAAATCTTTTTTATATCGAGCCAAAATAGAAAGCGCTTTGGGCAATGCCTGCATAAGCGCAAGCCCATCTTTATGCATGATTATCAGCACAAAATCCCTTATAACCAGCCCAAGGATAGCGGCAAAAAAAACCAGGCATAAGAAAACTACTGCGCAGGGGATAATAGTAAAAAGTATCAAGCCGGCATCAGGCGGCCCTTTTTGATTAAAAGCCCCTGCTTTCATCAAAATCGCGATAGTTAAAGAAAGAATTAACGCGATTAAAAGCAGCATCGCTCCGGAAAAAATCAGGTAGAACTTAAATAGCGAGTTGCCTGATTGCTTATTTTTCTTAAACGGCTCCTTGACCGAAGCATCGTTTTTTATGACACCCTCAAGAAAAACAAACATAAACCTGCTGGAAAGCCACATAAAAAGCACAATCACCCCGATCAAAACCGACAAAACCAAAATAACAAAAAAGGCCAAAACAAGCTTATTGGCCTTTTTAATATACTCGATGAATTCCCGGACCGGCTCTGTATCTTGCTTATCTTTGTTTATTACGATAGGGGTTTTTGGCTGCGGGGATTCATACGATTGTTCTTTTTTTTCTCCGTCGTAGCGGTCCGGCTGGTAATTTAGATTAAGGCCTCCTGTAAGGGAGCCGGCCATAAATGCTACAAAGATAAAAATAAGCCATTTTTTCGCTTCAAACGGCCGGAAACAAACAGTAACTGCCCATTCAATCGAACCTTCGATTATTTGCGAGAATTTTACCATTAATCCTTTAAAGCTATTGTTTCATTAATGCCAAGGCCTCTGACCTGGTTTTCTCGTTTTCTTTAAATATCCCCCGTACAGCAGAGGTAACCGTAAGCGTGCCGGGTTTCCTCACCCCGCGCATGGACATGCACATATGCTCTGCTTCTACTACTACCATACAGCCAAGCGGTTTAAGTTTCTTCATAATGATATCGGCCACCTGCGTGGTCAGGCGTTCCTGCACTTGAGGCCGCCTGGACAGGATATCCACTACGCGCGCTAATTTACTTAAACCAGTAACCCGTCCGTTTTTTGGTATATAAGCTATGTTAGCTCTGCCCAAAAACGGCAGAAGATGGTGTTCACAACAACTATATAATGGGATCCCTTTTAAAAGTATGATCTCATGGTGTTTCTGGTCCAATATGACTTCCAGCTCTTTCTCCGGGTCCTGGCGGATACCGGAAAATATCTCTTCGTACATTTCAGCCACGCGCTTGGGGGTCTCAAGAAGGTCTTTTCTCTTTGCGTCCTCGCCTATCGCTTCTAAAATATCTCTTACCGCTTTTTCAATCTTCCTCTTATCCATACCGTCCTCTATTTTCCGATACAAAATTCGCCGAATATCTTATCCAGCAAGTCATCCGAAAAGTTTTTCCCCAGCAGCTCATCAATACGCATCAATGCATCTTTAAGCGCCTGGGCAGTGAACTCCGTTGATAATTTATTATCCAATGAAACAACTGCTTCTGCAACAAGAATTTGTGCTTTTGAAAGTGCCTGTATGTGCCTTAAGCTTGCCACCATGACCGACTCCTGAGGTCGGACCTTGCCTTTCAATACAAGGCCAGAAATAGCATCCTCTAAGAGATTGATGTTCCTGGACTTTTTTGCCGAAATACCGACCACATGCTGAAACTTCTTTGATAGCCTGCTTTTATCAATCTTCTGCTTCAGGTCGATTTTATTGACAATCGCGATCGCCGGCCTGCCCTTTAGCTTTTTAATGATCGCATCATCTTCCCTGGTAAAGCTTTTGCTGCCGTCAAATAAAAATAAAATCAGGTCTGCACCTGCGATGTATTTCCTTGACCGCGCGACGGCTTTTTTCTCTATCAAGTCGCGCGCATCAAGAATACCTGCCGTATCGACTATTCTTACGGGTATACCCTTGATATCAATGACCTCTTCAATTGCGTCGCGGGTTGTCCCTGCAATAGGAGTAACAATAGAACGCTCCTGCCTTAGAAGCGCATTCAATAAAGACGATTTACCGACATTAGGCTTGCCGCAGATTACGGCGCTTACTCCGTCGCGCATTATTCTGGCTTGCCTGGAATTACCCAGGGCATCTTTTAATTCTTTATCCGCTACCGCTAAATCCTCCCTGATGCGTGATAGGTCAACAGCGCTTACCCCCTCTTCCTCCGGAAAATCAATATTAGCTTCCAATAAAGTTACGGCATCTAAGATTATTTTCCTGATATCATTTACCTTGCCGGAAAGACGGCCCTGTAATTGCTGTAAACTTAAATTTAATGCAGAATCGGTCTTGGCGCGGATAATATCCAGCACTGCTTCCGCCTGGGCCAAATCTATCCTGCCGTTTAGGAATGCGCGCTTGGTGAACTCACCAGGCTCAGCTAACCGTGCTCCGTTTTCTAATACCAGCTCCAATACCGCTCTCTGCGCCACAATCCCGCCGTGGCAATTGATCTCTACGATATCTTCCCTGGTAAAAGACCCCGGGGCAAGCATGACCGTCAGGATAACTTCATCGATAACCTTCTGGCCATTGACAATCTTTCCGTAATGTACGGTATATGTCTTATAATCCCTGGGGCTCCTGCCGTCCTTAGAAACAAAGATCTTGCCTGCGATTGTTAAAGCATCTTTACCGCTTATGCGGACTATGCCGATACCTGCGCTTCCCATCCCGGTAGAAACTGCTGCAATTGTATCGTTTAAATATGCCTGAGCCATTTCCGTGCTTCTCCTGCGACAAATAAAGAACCAGCCACTAAAATTAGATCTTCTTCCCCGGCTTGTTTTTTCGCCAAAATCAACGCCTCTTTGACGCTTTTAGTTTTTCTAAGTGCCTTAACTTGGAAATACCTTGCTAAATCTTGCGGTTCGCATGCCCGGGGATTATCGGCCTTAGTAAGAAAGACCGTATCGGATATTTCGCGCAATTCACGGCAAATCCCCGGTATATCTTTGTCGCCGGAAATACCTAAAACCAGGAGTAACTTTTCATATTTGAAATTTTCTTTAATGGACTGCTTCAATGCTTTGGCTGAAGCGGCATTTTGCGCGCCATCCAAAATAATAAACGGCTTCTTTGAAAT